>JBBSSY010000026.1:0-12863 GCA_038241595.1 Chitinophagales bacterium
AAATTTAGGGGTGCATTCATGGTGTAATATTATTTAAACCGCGCCGTGAGGACTGCTTATGAAATTAAGGTCTCAGAAGTAATTTTCAATAAAAATCGGAAAAACAGCGGGCAGCCTGCACTGTGCCAGCTTCGGCATAGTTAAAATTACTTATTTTTGAATTGTCAGTATCCTCTGCTAATTTTGTATTTCCTTTGTTAAACCTGGAACGGCTATAGAAAATATTGCCAGGAACGTTCACCCGATTACACTCCCCGCTGCGAATTGTTTGGATGATCCTGGTTCCCAATCATTTGTCAAAATTGTTACTTCAACTTTTTTTAACAAGATACTGGCAGTAGAATTGCTCCTTGATCCGTTACAATCAAACTGCTAAGAATATCATTGACCGGTTTTCAATAGAACAGTTATGCAAAAAGTTTATTTACTCCTCAGATACAATAAGCAAACAGGACCCATGACTCTGGAGGAACTGCTAAAAACCGGCTTGAAGAAAACCGACCTTATCTGGATAGAAGGGAAAAGTGCTGCCTGGTCGTTTCCTGCCGAAATTGAACACCTCAAGGCACACTTGCCCGGCCAGGAAGTTGTTTCAAAAACGCCGGAACCAGCCCTGGCCACACCAGACAAAGCGATTTCGGAAAGTAAAATAGTGGAAGCCGTTGGGACTCCACCATCATCGGTTCGCGTTGATGTTCCTGCGCAATCTGTGGTACCAACGTCACGTCTCGTACATGTCATCCTGCCTAAACCAAAAGCAGTTGTCGACGGCCTGGGTGAGACAATCATCGTTGAACCAGTGTCTGACGAGAAGATTGGAGATGCCCGCAGCAAGGCAGGAAGCCCAGACAACAGATCTCGTTTGTCTGCTGCGCCGGCTGCAACACAAAAAACACTGTTTCCGGTAGAAGCCGCCGCGGTTTCAACCGTTAATATCGAGGAAAAGGCCGAGGCGCTTAGAAATAAGATACTAGCATTTGATGCCAATAAAACTACCGCTGGCACAACTGCACCCGCAAATGATAAAACAACCGCAGCGCCCCTAAATATTGAGGAGAAGGCTGAAGCCATTAGAAACAGGATTCTTGCTTTTAACGCGCAGAAAAATGTGCCTGCAACATCGGGCCCTGCAGGCGTTGACATTGCGTCGGCCAAAGATGAGACTAGTTCTGAACCCTTGCCTATCGAAGACAAGGCGGAAATACTCAAGGCAAAGATCGCTGCTATCCGGGCGGCACAACAGGTGGCTTTGTCTGAATCGCTTCCGGCTGCAAATGCTGTGATCGATGACGAAACTCACGGTATACAAACATCGATCGAAGACAAGGCTGAAGCGATCCGTAAAAAAATAGCCGCTTACAATGCGGAAAAACAGGCTTCGGTAAAGCAAACCTCCGATGTCCCGGCTACCAGTTCCACTGTAACAGCAACCTCTCGTGATCCAATGTCGCCACCGGCACCTGACCTCGATGAGAAAGCAGAGGAACTGCGCAGGAAAATAGCGGCTTATAACCTAGAAAACAGGTCAAAAAAAGCCGCAACTAGTTTTACTGCCGCAATGCAGCCAGATGATGGTCCCGCCCTGGAAACAAAATACGCCAAACCGTTAACAGAGATAGAAGAGGAATATGCCTCTTGGACGTTCAGCAGCAAAACAAAGAAAAAAACGCTCATCCCGGAGAAACGGGTGTTTGTCATTGGCTTAGGGGTCTTATTGCTTGCGGGCATTTTTGGAATTGGCAAATATGCCTACGACAAAACATCTTCACCCAATGCAGGCATCGTTACCGATCAACAAGTCACCGACACTGCCGGCGCCCAAAGTCTGACTGCAAGTGACGAGGAAAAACCGGTGATTAAGTCTAACCGTATGCCGGAAGAACTTGTTCGGTCCAAACCTGTACCCGATAAAACGGTGAGCAATAATATTGAAGCAGATCGGAAAAATGCCGGAGCAAATAGTAAAATTGCAGAAGCCGTTAAAAACGCACCGCAAAAGGCCAATGCGGAACCAGTAATTACAAAAGCAGACCATGTTGAAATGGAGCGATTGGCAAAAAAAATGGTACTGGTAAAGGCGGGCAAGACCAAATTCACTGTGAAGGAGATGAAAAACATGGCAAGGCTCAAAATGACACCGGTGACTTTACCTAATAAAAAAAAGCCTGAACCTGCGCCTGAGAATGTGGTCTTAAAAATTCCCACCGCACCGCCAGCTGTTAAGACGGCAGATGACAAGTCCGTTCAGAAAAATGCTGAAATTACTTCGAAACCCGCACCAGTTATCCGGAAGCCATCAGAAGTAGCCGCTGAAAGTCCTGCAACCAAGAAAACATTTTCTGACCGCGTGGATGACTTTTTCGGCCAGTTTAAAAAGAAGGAAGAACCGAAACAATCGGTAGAAGAACCGGTAAAGGGGACTACGGATGGTCAGCAAAAAGCTGCCCCCCACCGCGAAGATGAGGCAGTAGCCCCGGCACCCGCCGCCATTAACCTGGTGGACCAGGTGGATGTGACGTCAAGTGATCCGCCTGAAAGTTTCCTGATGGGCATTCATGGTCTCAAGGTAACCCTGAACAATAAAAGTGATCATACCGTTAAAAGCGCTTCCGTTGAAGTGCGTTATTACAACGAGGATAAAGAGTTACTCGAAAAAAAGATTGTGATGTTTACAAATGTTCCCCCGAAAAAACGAATCACCATGCCTGCTCCTGATCATCGCCTGGCGGCTCACGCGGATACGCATTTACTCGCAGCCTCCGGCAATTAATTATGGTTGCTGCGGATCGATCAGCTGTGGCAACCAGATGCGAAAACGTGATTTTTCGTTGTATGTGTTGCCTGCCGAAGCATAATCGCAAAAGGTGAGCAACACTGGTTTACCGCTTGCTTCGGCGCGATAAGAACCGACCATACAAGGCGTTTTAAAACTCATCCAAACGTTTTCGCCAGCAATAACCGGTACCATTTCTAACGGGATGAAGCCGTCTTTGTCGGCCATTGTACTGATGGTTTCGTCTACATCGGCATCGCCCGCCATGCGGTTATCCCGCGCCAGCACAATCGGTCCCCGCACGATGGCTTCGTAGGATGGGCGACCGGCAATACGTTCAATGCGACCGCGCATATCAAGTACCAGCGTAATTTGATCCCCATTTTTCCAGTTGCGCGTCAAGGTCGAATACTCGCCCGCCATAAGATTTGCCATGGTATCTCCATTTACTAGCAGGGTCGACTGCCGGCTCCAGGAAGGGATACGGATCGCCAGTTGAAAATTTTCTGCCTTCTTCAGGCGAACCACCAGGTTTATCTTGCTTCCTATCGGGTAAGAAGTTTCCTCTACGATTTCAACATCCTGTCCCTTCGGACTTTTAGTGGTATAGGCACCTGGGTTGTAAAAATTGACCGTTAATCCCCTTTCGGAACGCATGACATTGGTCAACGGGATTGTAAACAAACCCCTTGGGCCGCTGGCGACGCAGCAATTTAGTCCCATGTGACATTGATCTTCACCTTCGGAGCGAATACCGAGAATGGGTGAATACTTAGCCCAGTCTGCACCGTCCGGTTTCATCGAACCCAGCAAGCCGTTGTAAAAAGACTGTTCAATGGCATCCGCATACTTAGCTTCGCCGGTGAGACGCAGCAATTGCTGGCTAAGTTTGATCCAGGTGGCGGTTACACAGGTTTCCTGGTAATGTTTTGCAACCTGCGTTTGTAATTTTTTGCCGCCAAACCAGCATTCCATGCTGGTACCTGAACCTACGACGTTTATCTCTGTATCATAAATATTTTCCCATACCTTTTCAACGGTGGTTTTATAAGATGGCTCGCCGGTCACCCGGTAGAGCTCAAGCAATCCCTCATAACAAGACATCATTTCATAGGCTTTCTGACCCTGCTCATAGCCGAACCAGCTTTTTGGGATCGGGAAACGTTCTCCTACATTTATTGATGCTTTCGCTATCAGCTGCGGGCCGTCCGGAGATTCCCATTCCTTTACAATCTCCTGTGCAAAAGCGAGAAAGCGCTTCTCACCAGTGCGCGTGTATAGCAGCACGATGGGTTCGAGTACGGAACTGGCTGCCATGCCGCGGTGATTTCCCTTGCTGACGATCTTTACATTTTTATCATCCAGTTCCTTTATTAAATGATCGGCCAAACGGACGGTAGCCTGCAGGCTTTTGGCATCATTGGTCAGGTCGTAATAGGCAAGCAGACCGAGCATGCAATATTTTCTTCCCCAGATGTCCCATTGCTCAAGATGTCTGGCCTCGGTGTAATTGCCAATATACCCGTCTGAAGTCTGGGTGGCCAGCAAACCGGTAACTGCGTGATCAATGACTGACTTTAACCCGGGTTCGGGCTTGTACCGGTATGCCTGGACGGCTGATGTAAACCATTTTCCCCAGAATTCGGTCTGCCAGCAGCGGTCTTCCGTTCGGTTTTGAAATGGCTCTATTAACCGGTCAACGTCTTGTGCCATGATCCGGTTGCGGTAGGAGCCGTCCAATTTATCCCCCACAAAACCGGTCATAGTGGCCGTATTCGCAGGTTGAAGTTTATCCTTTTCTTTCGGCACAACTGGCTGAGCGTTAATGCCTGAAAGACTATATACGTAAAAAAGCAAGGCGCCAATGGCACGGCGAACAGTAGAAGATAGCATGTTGTAAATATATTATTTTGACCGTAATGAACATGACGTTTTTGTTAGAACGACGGGTACATGACTTTCATCAGTAAAAGTTGCATCCAGGTCAATAGGACGGTTGACAAAGATCACCTGAAAGGCGTGTGCATGTCAAATAAGGTATTATAGAAGGGAGGTATTTTTAATCCATCAATCCGAACCAATTAAACCTTAATTCCATGAAAAACTTTATCGAAGTAACGTCAAATTCGATCAACCCTATTTTCACCGCTGAAGGCTGGCTATTTGTAATGTTCCCGGTTCCCGTTATGGAGTGTTTTAATTTCTACCTTGATCCAACTGATGAGGATGGAGGGGAGTATCTGCATTCGACAGTTTTTCTGAACTGATTTCTGGTTGAACAGATTTCCCGATCAATAACGAAAAGAATGCCGCCCCGTGATTTTTCCTTGGGTGCAGGCGGCAACCCCCGGAGGCATTTTTACGATTAATTGCGACCCGAGTGGCCCCTAAAGGCTTTTTTCCTCCCTTTAAATGATCTTGGCTGATAGAGCGGAGTGTCTCCAAATTGTTTTGGGATCACTGCTTTTGTCACAGGGTGCCCTAACAATTCTTCAATTGCCTGGAATTTACTTTGTTCTTTATCACCGATAAATGTAAACGCCGTGCCATCTGTTTCGGCGCGAGCTGTACGACCAATGCGGTGTACGTAGTCTTCACCATCATGCGGCACGTCGTAGTTGATAACCAGGTCAATGTCTTCAATATCGATCCCGCGCGATAAGATATCCGTTGCCACCAGGATCTTTAACCGGCGGCTCTTGAAGTTGAGCAATACCTCTTCCCGCATCGATTGATCAAGGTCTGAATGAATCTCTTCTACCGAAAACTTTGCCCGTTTCAACTCGTTGGTGAGTTGTTTCACGCTGTTTTTCCTCGAACAAAATATTAGAACAGACTTATAATCTTTCAGCTTCAGGAGGTACTGGACCAGCCCGATTTTTTGCTTGTCATACACCACAAATGCCTGCTGAACAATTTTTTCAGGTGGTTTGGAGATAGATATATTAATTTCTTCGGGATTGTGGAGGATCTTCCGGGCAAGTTCGCGAATGCGTGACGGCATGGTTGCCGAAAACAGCAGGTTCTGCCGCTTAGGCGGCAAAAATGAAATGATCTTCATGATGTCGTCGTAGAAACCCATGTCGAGCATACGATCGGCCTCATCCAGCACGAGGTACTGCAATTCTTTTACGCGTACATATCCCTGGTTCAGGTGGCTGATCATCCTGCCAGGTGTACAGATTACGATATCCGCCCCTTTTGATAACGCCTTTTTCTCGGTAGAAAATGATTCACCATCGCCGCCCCCGTAAACCGCGATTGAGCTGACTGGCGTGAAGTAGGAAAGCCCTTCCAGGTTTTGTGCGATCTGGACGGCCAGTTCGCGGGTAGGAACGATCACCAGGGCATTTATATGATCATCCTGCGTAGTGGTGATAATTTTATGAATGAGTGGCAGAAGATAAGCGGCCGTTTTGCCGGTGCCGGTTTGGGCAGAAGCGATGATATCCTTGCCTTCCAGCACGAGTGGAATCACTTTTTGCTGTACTATGGTAGCCGTTTCGTAATTAATAGCCTCGATTCCTTCCATCAACCGTTGATCAAAGCCAAACTCAGTAAAATTCAAAATTGAAAATGAAATTAAATGAAAGAATAGTTAGTGTAGAACACCATAAATGTAAGTCTATTTCAGAAAATTACCCGAAAGAACCACGCAGGCGTTATTTCAGCAGGCAGTGAAACTTACTGCATACTAATTATGTGACTGTTACCTATGACATGTACAAAAGGTAGCCTTTGCCTGGCAAGACGAGCGTCAGGAACTACCTGTATCAGGAAACCGTTTCTTCTTCCTGTAGAACAGGTGCCGGTTCGGACTGCGGTGTAACGTTCTTGATTGTCAACTGAAATTTCGTATTCAGGATCAGCTGATAATCATTTTCGATGAGTAGGGTCTTCATTATTCCGTCCTGCTGAAGAACTGCTGCCAGGTCGGAAGCCAACTGCGATCCACTGATCACATTGGTAATTTTACCTTTTGACACATCGATATTAAACTTGTAGCCAGCCTTTCTGCCGCTACCTGCACGTTCAAAATCAATGCGATTAAGGTCAAGCACCTGGTCGCCGGCCGCAGAGCGCTTAAGCAGTATTTTAACGATCGGGAGATATTTGTTCCAAATATGGGTATACATATACTGAAGATTTAAATGATATAATCCTTGTTGTAATAACGGCTTTTAAGCAATCGTCGGCAGCGTTAAAACAAAACGCCTTGGCCAGTGAAAAAGTAAAGGCAGGGCTTGTAAAGATGCAACTTTTTTCCGGGATATAAAACACTCTCCGCAAATTTCACATTCATTTACGGGTTCTTAAAAGCCGCACCAGGGATATCTATCATTTCAGCCTAAAACGGAAGGTCGTCATCGACAGGGCCGGAAGGAATAAATGGCTGATCTGGTTCTGCGTTGGTGCTTTTTGAAAGCGGCTGAAGTGCAAATGCCTTTAAATCGGTGTACCACTTGCCGTTGTATTCGCGGCTTTCCACATCAAAACTTACTTTGATGCTTTGACCGATAGAAATTTTACCAAGGTCAATTTTATCTCCCCACGCTGCCAGGCAAACTTTTTTTGGATAGGTATCGCCCGTTTCAATAACAAAGTCCTGCTTTTTCCAGGGTCCGTTCTTTCCTTGTCCTGTTTGCGGAGTCAACAGGTGCAGCAGTGTGCCAGTAATTTCCATATCAAATGCTATTTAGAGGCGGCTAAGATAGGGTAAAAAGTTTTTTCGGAACAGTTTACCAGCATATGGTTTTAAGGTTGTGCTGTTAGGCTTGTCGCCCCAACCGCAAGTACAGGAAAGGATGCCGCTTTTTATGTAGGTTTGCTTCAAATACCAGATGATGTCCGACCCCTTGAACATACTTGATTTTTTGGAACCAGTGAACCTGGCTGAACTGTCGAACGACGAAGTATATAAAGATGGGCAGATCGGCAGAATCATCACCGTTTTCGACAACGAGATGCCCGAATTGCAGGATACGGACATCGTGCTGCTTGGCTGTAACGAAGAACGGGGCAACGGCATCCGCAAAAGGAGCGGTCACTCACCCAATGCGATCCGGCGACAGTTTTACCAGCTTTTTTACTGGCACCATGACCTGAAAATCGCGGACATCGGCAATGTGCGCGAAGGCGCCACGCTGGCCGATACTTATGCCGCCTTGAAAACAGTGATTGCCGCACTCATCGAAACCGGCAAAACGGTCATTATCCTTGGGGGCTCACACGACCTTACGCTACCCCAGTATTATGCTTATGCCACTCAAAAAAAGATCATTGAAGCGGCCTGTGTGGATGCCAGGGTCGACCTCAGCATCGAAATGCCTCAGCCAGCGGAAAATTTCCTGATGGAAATTCTTACCGGGGAACCTAATTTTATCAGGCATTATAAACACATTGGTTTCCAGAGTTATTATGTGCATCCACATATCCTGGAAACGATGGACAAACTCCGTTTCGATTGTTACAGGCTGGGCGCCGTGAAAGAGAACATCGAAGAAATGGAACCCGTGATACGCAATTGCCACCTGTTTAGTTTCGATATTTCAGCCGTGGCTCATGCATTTGCACCCGCCAACAAGGTTTCACCAAACGGTTTAGATGGCGAGCAGGCTTGCGTACTGATGCGATACGCAGGGTTAAGCCCGAATGTAAACACCATCGGCATTTACGGCTATTGCTGTGACGACGACCAGGATGACCTAACGGCGAAACAGATCAGTCATATGTTATGGTACGTGCTTGATGGGCGCAGCAAGGGCCTGCGGGAAGCGTCGCTCGAAGAACGGAATTCATTCAATGAATACCATACCTTTTTTACAGAAGTACAAACCGTTTTCCTTCAAAGCAAAAAAACCGGGCGCTGGTGGATGCAACTGCCCGACAAAAACTTTATCGCCTGTTCCTATAAAGATTATTTACTCGCCAGCAGCAACGAGATCCCCGAGCGATGGATGCGAGCACAGGAGAGAAGTTAGAGCCAGTTGGCAGTTGGCAGTTTTCAGTTGGCAATTGGCAATTGGCAGTCAGCTGTCAGCAGTCAGCAATCAGCTTTGAGCCAGCCGTTGGCTGGAGAGTTAGAAAAATATTGAGCATTGTTCTTTGAACTAAACGACATGGATTGGCAAATCACAATTTTCGATTTATCAACAATACAACTTAACTTATATGCATGCGCGTTGAGATAGATTTTTTACATGTCAATTTTTCATTTCATCCCCGAAAAATTCAACTGTCATCTGCAAACTGCCAACTGAAAACTGCAAACTGCCAACTGAAAATTGCCAACTGGTTGCTGCTCCTCTTCCTCGTTTCCTGTTCGCCTGCCCGGGTGCTTACCGGGGAGGTGCCAAAACAGGCAGAAACCAAAGAGAAAGGAAGAGACATTAAAGAGGGAGACCTGGTTACGGATTTACTGGCGCAGGAGCCGTTCCGCGACGCACATGTAGGGATCAGCATTTATGACGTGGCTGCACAAAAATATGTATACGATTACCAGGGAAACAAATATTTTGTACCGGCTTCCAACACCAAAATATTTACACTTTATACCGGGTTGAAATACCTCAAAGATTCTTTGGAAGGCATGCGCTACCGCGAAAACGCAGATACTTTCTTTGTCTATCCCACCGGTGATCCTACCCTGCTGCACCCTGATTTCAAGCGACAGCCGGTAATACAGAAACTGCAGGCAACGAAGAAGAAAGTGGTGCTGGTCAACCAGGGCTGGCAGGAGTTTGCTCTCGGATCGGGCTGGTCATGGGATGATTACAACGATCAGTATATGGTAGAAAGAAGCGCCTTCCCGGTTTATGGCAATATGATCAAGTGGGTCCAGGTTTCGCAGAAGAACACCCAGCCTGAGCTCGAGGACAGTATGCAGACCTTTGTTTTTTCGGAACCGGAGGTAAACTGGAAGGTAAGATTCAAAGAAGATACCCTCAACAGGTTGTTTCATGTACAGCGCAGAATGGCTGAAAATTATTTCGAGGTCAGCCAGGGCCGGGAAGGCCACAAAGAACAGCTGGTGCCGTTTGTTACCAACGGCCTTCAATCAGCGACCGAATTGCTAAAGGATACGGTTTCCAAAGAAGTTGGTATCGTGGAAAGCGACTATAACCCCGCCGTACTAACGCTGTATTCCCAGCCGGCAGATTCGCTATATAAAATCATGATGTATCGCAGTGACAATTTTTTCGCGGAGCAGGTGTTGCTGATGGCCTCTTTTCGAAAATTCGGGATCATGAATGAACGAACCATGATTGATTCAATGCTCAACGGGGTATTGTCGGGACTGCCACAGAAACCAACGTGGGTGGATGGCAGCGGGCTCAGCCGGTACAACCAGTTCTCGCCGCAGGATTTTATCTGGATCCTCAATAAACTGTTGGCAGAATTTGGTCTGGAGCGGCTTAAACATATTTTCCCGGGAAGCGGAAACGGCACGTTAACCAACTATTACACAAAAGAAAGCGGTTATATTTTTGCCAAAACCGGCACGCTTGCCGGACAGGTTGCACTCAGCGGCTACCTGATCACGAGGAAAGGCAAAACGCTTACATTTTCTGTGCTGGTAAATAATCATGCAGGCAGCGCGGCTGATGTTCGGCACGGCGTTGAGCAGTTCCTGGGGGAGATTCGCAACAAATATTGATTCCTTCTAGATCGTTCTGAATAACTTCTCCAGGTAATCTTTTTTAAACTCAATGTATGTTGGGTTACCCGAAGCCGTGAGGTTTGGTGTTACACAGGCAAACAGGTCTTCCACCAGCGATTTTATTTCGCGATGCCCCAACAGTTTTCCTGGTTTCACCGCATGTTGTGATGCGAGCGAGCGGACCAGTTTTTCGCGACGCGAAAATTTGATGTCGCTGTTGAAATGTTTGTATTGCTCCAGCAGGTTTTCAATCGAAAATTTATCGTTGATGGATGCCATATCGGCCGGGCTGCCCTGGATTACAAAAGCGTTTTTGCCAAACGGTTCAATCTGGTAGCCGAGCTGGTTGAGGTCGGGCGCCAATTCGTTCATCAGCAAGGCATCCTGCGGCGACAACTCAAAGGTTGCTGGGAAAAGGCTTCGTTGCGTGGCCATGCCCTTGCCCTGCATAGCTGTTGAATACCGTTCGTACAAAATGCGTTCATGGGCCAGTTGCTGGTGGATCAGCAGGTAACCGGCAGCCGTGGGGGCGATGATGTAAGTAAACAACAACTGGATGAGTTCGGCATTGTCTGCTACCCGCACAGACTGCTGGTACGAAACCCTTGTAACGGGCTCTTCGTCGGGAAGGGATGTAAGCGATGCACCCAGGCTCACAAAAGGAGTAGCCGGCTCATAAAAATCTTTCCAGTGTTTGAGTTCGCTTTTATTGGGTTCTATAAAATGCGCCTGGTTCTTTTGGGTAAAGCTTTTGAAAAGACTGGATGCAGCGACCGCCTCTTTATCCTGTTCGGTAAATGGCTTGTTGATGGCATCGAGGCGCTGGATACCGGCATCCAGGTCGAATTCAAGGGTAGGGGTGATGCTAAATTGTGCCAGGGCGTGTTTAACAGCCGCCTGCACGAATGCATAGACGATCTTCTCGTCTTCAAATTTGATCTCTTGTTTGGTGGGATGCACATTCACATCGATCTGCGCCGGGTCGAGGTCAATGAACAACACATACATCGGGAAACTATCTGCAGGGATCATCTGCTGGAAGGCGTTCATCAGTGCATGATTGAGGTAGGCGCTTTTTATAAAACGATTGTTGACAAACAGGTATTGATCGCCACGGGTTTTTTTAGCCGCTTCTGGTTTACCTACGAAGCCATAAACATTGAGGTAGTCGGTATTCTCGTTAACTGCTACTAGTTTGGCGTTGTACGGGTTGCCAAGTAATTGAACGATCCGTTGTTTCAGGCTGCCACGCTCGAGGTGAAATATTTCCTGGCCGTTGGCGGCCAGTGAAAAAAATACCTGTGGAAATGAAAGCGCGACGCGGATGAATTCATCGATGATGTGACGCATCTCTGCGGGGTTACTCTTTAAAAAGTTTCGGCGGGCAGGGACATTGAAAAACAGGTTTTTCATTGCGATGCTCGTACCTACTGCAGCCGCAAGCATGTCCTGTTTGATGACCTGGCTGTTCTCAATTTCAATGTACGTGCCGGTTTCATCTTCAATGCGTTTGGTTTTGAGTTCAACCTGCGCAACGGCAGCGATTGAAGCAAGTGCCTCGCCGCGGAAACCCATCGTGCGGATATGAAACAGGTCATCGATTTTAGTGATCTTTGAGGTGGCATGACGCTCGAAACACATGCGGGCATCTGTTTCACTCATGCCCTTGCCATTATCGATCACCTGTATCAGCGCCTTACCCGCATCGGAAACGAGCAATTTGATCTCGGTAGCACCGGCATCAACGGCATTCTCCAGCAACTCCTTCACCGCACTTGCCGGGCGCTGAATCACCTCGCCGGCCGCAATCTGGTTCGCAATATTATCAGGAAGTAATTGAATGATATCAGGCAAAACGGTTATTTTACACAAAAGTAAATCATCTCTCCCTTTTCTTTGCTTCATTCTCGACTTATACAGCGTGTGATATTGCCCCAATTCCTGTTACTTTGTACAGAGAAAATTATTGCATTAATTTATTGATATGAAGAAATTTCTGTGCCCGTTATTGCTGTGCTGCTCCCTGTTTTCCTTCGCACAATCCAGTGCGGATCTCTCCAGCCAAAAGTGGGTGGATAGTGTGTTTAATTCGCTAAGCGATGATCAAAAAATCGCGCAGCTGATGGTGGTCCGCGTGTCTACCAAAAACGCAAATGGTGTGGTGTGGTACGATAAAGAAGTAAGCGAAAATATTCGCAAGTACAATATCGGCGCGCTGTGCCTGTTCCAGGGCAACCCGGTAAAGCAGGCCGAGATGATTAATAAATTTCAAAGCCAGGCGAAAACACCGCTGATGGTATGTGTAGATGGAGAATGGGGTCTGGGGATGCGTTTCGACAGTGTCGGCAATTTCCCTTTTCAGCTTACCATGGGCGCGATGCAGGATGCGGCCATCGTTAACAAGGTCGGTGCGGCCATCGGTGAACAATG
>JBBSSY010000027.1:0-12838 GCA_038241595.1 Chitinophagales bacterium
ACCTGGTCGTACCAGCCTGACATACCCCTACCCAACCTCACGCTGGTTGGTAACGGCACCGTGCTGATGGAGGCCCAAGCACTGGGTGATTATTATTGCCACTTCGACGGAAACCCCGACTTCCTGTTCACCAACAACGATACCAATAACGAGCGGTTATACAACACCGTTAATGGCACCGCTTACGTGAAAGACGCTTTTCACAACCGCATCATTCATGGCGATACGCAGGCGGTAAACCCGCAGAAAGACGGCACGAAAGCCGCCGCCTGGTACATCCTGAACATACCACCCGGCGGCAGCGTCCAGGTTCGTTTCCGTTTTTCCGCGGCAAAGCAACCGGCTCCTTTTGACGGTTTCGATGATGTTTTCAACAGGCGCATCCAGCAAGCGGAATCGTTTTACCGCGCCCTGCCATCCTACAGTAAAAATGAAGACGAACAACGGGTGCAACGGCAGGCCTGGGCAGGCATGCTGTGGAACAAACAGTATTATAACTACAACGTCAACCGGTGGCTATTTGGAGATCCGGGCGAACCCGAGCCACCACCCGGTCACAGCGAGGTGCGTAATGTCAACTGGAAACACCTCGTAGGAGAAGAAATCATTTCTATGCCTGATACCTGGGAGTATCCCTGGTTCGCGGCCTGGGACCTGGCATTTCATTGTATCGCCATCGCACCCGTGGATCCGGACTTCGCCAAGAACCAGCTCACCTTGCTTGTCCGCGAGAATTACATGCACCCGAGCGGCCAACTGCCCGCATACGAATGGGATTTTAATGATGTAAATCCGCCCGTACATGCGCTTGCCGCCTGGAAGATATTTATGACGGATAAGCGCATCAAAGGGAAGGCTGATTATTTTTTCCTGGAAGAGCTTTTTCACAAACTGCTCATCAATTTCACGTGGTGGGTTAACCGAAAAGACAGCGAAGGAAATAATATTTTTGAAGGTGGCTTCCTCGGTCTCGACAACATTGGCGTCTTCAACCGCAGCGCGCCGGTGCCGGGCGGCGGCGACCTCGAACAGGCCGACGCCACCAGCTGGATGGCCACTTACGCCCTCAGCATGATGCAGATCGCCATGGACCTGAGCATCCACAACGCCGTGTACGAAAGCATGGCCATCAAATTTTCTGAACACTTTCTCTACATCGCCGGCTCCATGACGCATATGGGGGAAGAATCGATGGGCCTCTGGGATGATGAGGACGGCTTTTATTATGATGTGATCCGCCAGCCCAACGGAGATTACGACCGCCTCCGGCTACGCACCATCGTCGGCCTTATCCCTATGTTCGCATCGATTGTATTTGACGAAGCCAAATGGAGCAACCTGCCCATGCTTATACAACGGCTCGATGAATTTAAAGCGCAGCGCCCCGACCTCGCCTCCCTGGTCAGCTACTGGAAAGATACCAAGGGCAACGAACAGCACTTGCTGTCGCTATTGCGCGGCCACCGCATGAAATTACTTTTACGACGCATGCTGGACCCGGAAGAATTCCTGTCTGATTTCGGCATCCGCTCCATCTCAAAAGTGTACGAAGACCACCCGTTCAGTTATTGGCTGGATGGCAATGATTTGTCGGTGGCCTATGCGCCCGGTGCAAGCACCAGCAATATTTTCGGCGGCAACAGCAACTGGCGCGGCCCGATCTGGATACCGATCAATTATTTAATCATCCAGTCATTGTATAGTTTCCAGGAATATTATACCGATGAGTTCAGGGTCGAATATCCTACGCGGTCCGGCAATTATGTATCCCTCGCCGAGATCGGGGACGCGCTGAGCCTGCGGTTAAAAAGCATGTTCCTGCGGGATGCGAATGGCAACCGACCCATCTTCGGCGGCCATGAAAAATTCAACCAGGATCCGCATTTTAAAGATTATTTACTGTTTCACGAATACTTCCACGGCGACAGCGGGAAAGGACTTGGGGCAAGCCACCAAACAGGCTGGACCGCGCTGGTAGCCGTGATGAACCGATATTAAACGCGACCCATTTGGCAAAAAAACAACCCTTCGTACACCTGCTTTTGTCAGAATGCATCGGCACGGCGCTGCTGCTGGCGGTGGGATTGAGCATCGTAATATTATTTGCGGGGAAGGCATCGCCGATGATTTCAATCTTTCCTCGCGACGGTGTACGCCGTATAATCACGGGCTTTTTATTTGGCACCACCGGATGCCTGATCACGCTGTCGCCCGTTGGCAAGATCAGCGGCGCACACATCAACCCCGCGGTAAGCCTGGCCTTCTGGTTACAGGGCACCATGAAAACAGGGGCGATGCTGGCCTATATCGTCAGCCAAATGATCGGCGCCGCCATCGGATCCTTTTTATTGCTTTTCTGGGGAAGCCGGGGCAGCACCATCGACTTTGGAAATACGGTTCCCGGCAGCGGGGGCCTCCTACCAGCCTTTACCGGCGAGTCATTGACAACAGCTGGCCTGGTCATCACTTTGTTTATATTCGCGGGTCGCAAAACGCTGCGCGCTTACACGCCGTATACTCTTCCGTTTCTTTATGGCATCATGGTCTGGCTGGAGGCGCCATTTTCCGGTTGCAGTACAAATCCTGCGCGCAGTTTCGGTCCGGCGTTGATCAGTGGGGTATTTACGTCCTATTGGTTATATTGGCTGGCACCCATGACAGGTATATTGCTGGTGACGACTGTATTCAGGGCATTAAAAATGCATCATAAGGTTAAACTGCATTCGGCACGCGTGAGTTACCACGACAGCCCGACACATGAAAACATCCGGGCGATGGATGAACAAAACACAATATTTCATTAACAGGAAAATTTATAGCTATGAATCGTTTCGAAGGAAAAATTGTATTGGTTACTGGCAGCAGCCAAGGCATCGGCGCGGCCTGTGCGTTGCGCATGGCGTCTGAAGGAGCAAAAATTATACTCAATGGCCGCAAGCTGGATGAACGTGGTTATGCGCTGATCGACCAGGTAGCCACGATGGGCAGCGAGGCAAAATTCGTAGAGGCTGATATCAGTACCGCACAGGGCGCAATAGACCTGGTCAATAATGCCATCGCGGCATTCGGTTCGCTCAATATCCTGGTGAACAATGCCGGCGTGGAAAGAAGGGCTGATTTCTGGGATATCACCGAGGAAGATTACGACCTGGTGATGGATACCAATATGAAAGGATTGTTCTTTGGCACCCAGGCCTTTGTTAAATATTGCATGGGCGCGAAACGTCCCGGCGTGGTTGTAAACATGAGTTCGGTACATGAAGAGATTCCCTTCCCGCATTTCGCTACCTACTGTGTCAGCAAGGGCGGGTTGAAGATGCTTACCCGGAACCTCGCTACGGAGCTGGCCTCGCTTGACATTCGTATCAACAATGTGGCACCCGGTGCCATTGCCACCCCGATCAATAAAACCCTGCTGGCGACACCGGAGCTGCTGGAAAAGGTGATCAAAAACATCCCTCAAAAACGGTTGGGCAAACCGGAAGATGTGGCCGCGGTGGTGGCGTTCCTTGCCTCCGATGAAGCAGATTATGTGACCGGTACCACTTATTTCGTAGATGGCGGTTTGACGTATCATTACGAGGAGCAATAATTGTTACGTTTTTTCGGTGGGTTTCGGCGGGTGAAATTTGTCTGAAGCAGAATTTACTGAATTAAATAATTTGCAGCATTGAACCTGACTGCCTGGGCATTCCGGTTTTTCCGCTGGATTTCCTATGTCGAACCTAATGTAATTTGACTTCGCCGCAGAGCCAATAAAAAGACTTCCCCGACGAGGTCACCACGAATTTCCCCGCCGAAGTCAACAAAAATTCCCCACCTGGTCACCAAGAACTTCCCCGCCGAATCAGTAAAAAGGCTTCCCCGCCGAGTCACCGCTTCAGCCTTTACAACGTACATGGTGACCGCGCGGGACTCGCGCGGTACCTCTGAGGAAACCCCGAAATGTGAACCTCAAATCTTGCAGCAACGCGATGGTCCTGGACGCTGTCTTGCATCATAGGTACCGCCGGGTCCCGCGCGGTGTCTCCGTAAGTTGAAGAACCTGCAGCGGTGACCCCGCGGGCAAATCAAACAATAGAAACCCCGGCGGTAAGTCAAAATACATTGTTTCGATCATAGTAAACTCGCGCGGAATTTATCTGAACTGTGATTTAAATGATTACTTGATGGACTATGATCCTTATATCTGACAACCCGCCGAAGTCAACAAAAACTTCCCCGGCATCTAGGCTATGTTCATCTTTCCCCAATCCGGCTGTGTAGTGGGAGAAAGCTGGTTGGTGCGTTGAATGGCCTTGGTAGATGCGTCTTCGGTAAACAGGTTCGGGTATGTCATGGCGGGTGTTTTTAAATAACTTGACAGGGGTTGCCGAACGAGGTGTACGAAAGAGGAAAACATGATTAAGAAAAAGTCGTGCGCTGTGCCAAATACCTGGGGGCTAGGTAGCCTTGTCATTGGTATTTTTCAACAGCCCGATTCCGGCTGCAAAAAAAATACCGCCCAGGATCCCATATAAAGCGATGCTTTTAACCGCATTTTCCGCTTTGGCCGTGTTCATAAAATAATAACCTGCGAACACCAATCCCACGACTCCAAGGATTGTAAGAATAATACCTATTATTTTCTTTTCCATGTTAAATCCGGTTGCTTTAAACGCTAAAGTAATTCAATTCGCCACAAGCAGCAACGAATTTGGAGCATAAATGCGTTGGAACGCCCCAGGTATTACTTTATAAAATTTTCATACAAACTCGCCATCGTCTTTCGCGAGATCGCCGGGATATCCCCCGCATACACGGGATTACAACCGTTCGTTATCACCACGAAACCGTATTTCTTCCTGGGATTAAAAAACATCGCGCTGTAGAGTCCATACGCCGAACCGGTATGTCCCTTCAGGTGTTCACCGGGCACCAGGTCATCCAGTGAGCGGATCGCCAGGCCATAACCTTCTTCATCCTGCACTTTAGTCTGCATGAGTTTCGCACTTTTTTTCGGCATGATGCGCGTGCCTTTGTATTCACCATAGTTCATGTGCATCATCATGTATTTGGCGAGGTCGGTGGCGGAGATCTTCATGCCACCGGTGGGTGAAAAAATTGGCGTGCTGTAACCCATAATGTAATGGCTGATTTCCTCACCGCGTGGGTTATACGCCTGCGGCGACGCCGTAAACTGCTTCGTGGCAGCATCATATTCATACAGCGTCGCAAACAGGGAATTGTCCAGCGAGTCTACATTGTAACCGGCATTCAATCCCAACGGCCTGAGTATATGATTCTTTACATAATTGTCGAAACGTTCGCCCGACAGTTTTTCGATGATGGCACCGATCATGTTGTAATTGAGGTTGCAGTAGCTGTATTTCGTGCCGGGTGCATAGTCGCTGTAACATTTCGCCCAGCCTGGATTTTTATCCGGGTTGATAATATCCAGGTTGAGGTATCCCTGGCTATCGTTGATGCTGGACGTATGCGACATCGCCATCTTCAGCGTGATCACGGTCTCCGGGAACTTCGGGTTCCTTACTTTAAAACCCACCAGCTTGCTGAAGTCCTCGCTGAGTGACAATTTACCCGCTTTCCGCAACTGCATGATCGAGGTGGCAGAAAATGATTTGGAGATAGAGGCAATGCGAAAAAGATCCTTGTCGCTCAGCGGCGTATTGCTGGCGAGGTCTTTCATGCCAAATGAATGTGTATAGATGATTTCATTTTTCTTTACCACTGCCACCGAAAGTCCCACCACCTCGAGCTCTTTCATAATGGTCCGGATATCTTCCTCCGCTTTTTCGTGCTGACAAATGGCGGAGATTGAAAATGATATACAAAGAAGACTACTAAACAATATTCGTACAAGAGATTTCTGCATTGTATGGGTTTGTCTTTACAAACATAATTGAAAGCCGCGGGGGAAGCAAAATCAGCCGGGTAATAAAAGATACCCCTTTTCAAAAATCATCTATATCTCCCATAAGCCGCCTTACTTTACCTCGAAATACGCCGTCCCATGAAACACATCATCATTGGTGCGCCCGTTGATCTCCACGCGGAACCGACCGGTAATGTCGCTCGTATAAAAAGTACACACCGCCTGTCCGTGCGCATCAAAATGCACGGACGGCGACCAGTAGAGCGTGGACACATATTCCGCGTTATTCATCGATTTTTCACTATAATCTTCCCCGTAAAATGTCTTGCCCACCCGGATTCCATCGTACACATAAATCGCGCTGTTTGCCGGGTCATCCAGCCGGCAACCCCAGTAGACCGTCGTACCTCCACCGGGAACCATATAGGTCCTGCCTTTCTCAGGCATGTGGTTGCCCGGATTGCCATAATGATTCGGGCAATTTAAAATATTATACAAGCACACAAAATCACCGCAACGGTTGGCGGCACCATATATCGTTCTGTCTTTGCGGGCCGTTACCACCACGGTGCGCAATGCCTGCGCGGCGGGGAACTCCTTTACATCCAGTGCCTGGGTATATTTCATGGGGTCGTACCGCACGAATGGCAATGCCGCTGCCAGCCGTTCATTGATGGCCGGGTAAGGATCCAGCAACTCGAAATTTTCACCCGTCCCGTTTTTACCTGCCGGGGCGATCCATAATTTGCGGTCTGCACCTACTACCATTTGCTCATCCGTTAAGGTAATATGCCCGCTTGAATCGGTGGCCAGCACTGACAGGTGTTCAGTACCGCCAATCAGCGTGAGCAAAACCGGCCGTTTTATCTTGTGTCCTTTGATGCGTCCACGAAAAACCGGCGAGGTAAACTTCGACAGCTGGGAAGCATTTGCCGCCATTTCCTGCCAGGTATACCTGCGCCACCCCTTTACCAGCAACAGCGTTTCCAGGTAACCGGTATCATCATACATCGAACCGTTCACGTATACGGGTAACCGCTGCAATTCCGCCTGCAGAAACACGAACGCCTCGATGTCCTGCTGTTTTGCGCTTTGAAACCGGTTGGCCTGCGCACAAGCCACGGACGCGATATTGTCTCCATAAACCGATCCGTTATCGAGGTGCATGGTCAGCGTAACCTGTTGCCGGGTGGCGTAAACGGCTTTATCCAGCCCGGTTTCAACCGTTATTTTTTTATCATGGTGCGCGAAGATGATCCGCTCCGCAAATGGACGCTCCAGGCTGTCGAGCAGCGTAATCGCCAGCAGTCCTTTCGGCATGCCCTCCAGCAACAGGAGGATTTCCTGGTTTGGCAACGCCATGTCGAGTTCGGCGGTAATAAATACATCGTTGAAATTATGCACCACCATTTTCACCCGGGAATAGCCAGCGGCGTAGACGTGAAACCGCAGCGAATCGCGCGCGATTGCCTGTGGTACGGACAGCGTGATTCCCTGGCTTTCAATAGTCGCAAGCGACCACGACTTTTGCCGCAGCCCGATGCCCGCCGGTAACTGCAAAGGGCGCACCTCGTACGCAGCACCTGCGCGCGGAACCAGGGAGAATACGCCCAGCCCCTTGTCGTTGGTGCTGATGGTATCGATGGGCAATCCGTTTTCCATGAGTACGGCGCTGATCGCCAACGGTGCACCAGATAAGGTATTCGCCTCCCAGCCAACGCGGCCCGGCATCGCGGAGAGCAGGTGCCCGCCTTCAGGATAAAAATGCAAGACAAGCGGTTGTTCCCTGGTCACTGCCGGCATCGTTTTCTGCAGGTGCATTAAATCGCCCTGGTACCTGACCCGTACCTGTATGGGCAGGTCCGCCGTATCCATGATTGCAGCCGGCAACAACGAATACGTAAACAATCCTTTCTTATCGGTTTTACCCGCGAAAGCGGGCTCGCTGCCAATCGATACCAGCAACTCCGCCTGCGGCACCGGGATGCCCGACGACAACTCGCTGACCAGCACTTTCAACTGCCGCCCCCCACCTGCTTCTTCATCAACGGTAAGCACCGCGTTAAAAGCAGCATTGCGTATCGATCGCACCAGCAGCGGCTGCGTACTCAAGGCCACCGGCGACCCGCCTGAATCCATGACATTGGTATACACCAGCAACTGGTATTCGCCCGGTGGGATCGAATCGGGCAATGGCAGGCTGCCGGCCGCGAGCCCCTGTGCCATGACAAATTTTTGCTGCAACAACAAGTCGCGGTTGCCTGCATGAACCAGCGCGACCGAAACAAACCGGTGCATCGGCAGCGAATCCGCACCGCACTGCAACAGGTATACACTGAACCAGATCGTTTCGTTGTTGGTATAGATGTGTTTGTCGGTATGAACAAATAATAGATCGGCCTTTTTATTTATTTCATAATTTGCCATTTTTATTGCCAGGCTGTCTGACCACTGCCCATGAGCAGTGGCGAGGTAAAGATAGCTGGCAATAAATAACAGACAATATCTCATGGGCGCGGTAACCTGGATTGATTAATTATGGGTGATAAAGATTCAAAAAATTATGTTGCATGAAAAAATACTTCTTGCTCTTATTGCTAACCGCCAATTGTTTCGGACAGGCCGGTAAGCAGCCGCCCGGCAACCAGCCAAACATCATCCTCATTTCAATTGACGGCTACCGCTGGCTGGAAGTGTTTCATGGCGCCGACTCTTCTCTATTAAATAACAAAAAATACCGCATCCAGGATTCCGCGGCCCTGGTTAAAAAATACTGGGCTCCAACACCGGCAGAGCGGCGCCAGAAATTGATGCCATTTTTCTGGACCACCATGACCACCAAAGGTCAGCTGTACGGCAACCGCGACCTCGGCAACCTGGTAAATGTAAAAAACAAGTACTGGTTTTCGTACCCCGGCCGCAGCGAAAGCCTTTGTGGCTTTTACGATTCGTCGATCAACTCAAACGAATACCCGAACAACCCAAATGAGAATGTGCTGGAATTCTTCAATAAACAAAAGGGTTATGAAAAGAAGGTGGTCACCTTCGCGTCCTGGGATGCCGTCGGACGCATCGTCAACCGCGATCGAAACGGGATGCTTGTAAACCTGCCGGGAGAAAAGATCACCGGTTCGTCGCTGACGGAAGCTCAACAGCTTGCTAACGAACTTCAATATTACCTGCCCGACTATTTCGGCAGCGGTGTCCGCTTCGACGCCCATACCTTCGCCCTCACGAAAACATATATGGCGGCCAATCATCCAAAAGTGGTACACATCGATTTTGCCGATCTCGACGATTTCGCGCATGCAAGCCAGTATGACTCCTACCTCGACGGCGCCCATTACATCGATGCCATGATCGGGAGCCTCTACGCCATGATACAAACTGACCCGTTTTATAAAAACAACACGACCATCATGGTCTACCCTGACCATGGCCGCGGTATTGGTGCGGGCTGGACCAGCCATGGCGCAAAAATCGAGCATGCCAATGACACCTGGCTCGCAGTCATCGGCCCGCGTACGCCCGCCACGGGCGAAATGAAGACAACCGGGCAGCTTTACCAGGACCAGTTTGCACAAACTGCGGCCAACCTGCTCGGCTTTACATTTACCGCCAATCACCCGGTGGGTGAACCCGTTAAAACCGCGATCAAATAATACATTTACTTATTGTTGAGATCACCTTATTTAAAACAACCGTCCATGAAGTTTCTTTTCGCCTGTGTTCTTGTTATGGCCCTTGGCTTCCCTGCCATCGCTCAAAATATCTGCCCCATCATTCCGATGCCCGCCCACGCGGAAAAAGCAAACGGTGCGTTTATGCTTACCCGTAATACACCCATTGTGGCCGACGATATCCTGCAACCCGTCGTGTATTACCTGCAGAAAGAATTGTTGCGACTGAAAGGCCTCTCCCTCAGCAGGCAGGGAAAAACCACCATGCCAGCGATCAAACTCTCCCTGGCGACCAAGCCCGTTGTTTCAGCAGAATCTTATTCGCTGGTTATGAATGCAGACGGCATCACCATCACCGCCCCTTCCGCCACCGGCGTGTTCTACGGCGTTATTTCGCTTATCCAGCTGGCTCAGCAAGCTACTGTGCACGGTGATAACCTGTCGATCGCCAACTGGAAGATAGAAGATGCGCCACACTACGGCTGGCGGGGCTTTATGCTGGATGAGTCCCGGTATTTCTTTGGCAAAGAAAAGGTGAAATCGCTCCTCGACTGGATGGCGTTTTACAAACTTAACCGGTTTCACTGGCACCTCACTGACGAACCCGGCTGGCGTCTCGAGATAAAACAATATCCCCTGCTGGCGTTTATTGGCGGCATTGGTAACGTTGAAAACCCCGACCGGCCGGCCGAATTCTATACACAGGAAGACATCAAAGAAATCGTCGCCTATGCCAGCGAACGACACATCATGGTGATCCCGGAAATCGATATGCCGGGGCATGCCACCGCGGCCAATCGTGCCTACCCGCAGTTCAGCGGCGGCGGCTCGGCGGCCCACCCTGAATTTACGTTTAACCCTGGCAAAACGGGTACGTATACTTATATTACCAATATCCTGCGCGAAGTAAACGTGCTCTTTCCCGCACAGATGATTCATGTAGGTGGTGATGAAGTGAGTTACGGCAATGAAAAGTGGAAAACAGACAGCAGTGTCAACCGCTTGTTGAAAGAAAACAAACTGGCGGATATGAAAGCCGCAGAATTATATTTTATGAAACGCATGGCCGATTCAATATACCGGCTGAATGCCAAATTGCTGGTGTGGGACGAAATGGCCGAGGCAGATCTGCCGCCCGCCAATACGGTGGTATTCTGGTGGCGGCAAGACAAACCAGAAACCTTGAAAATGGCGTTGACCAAGGGTTACGCCACGGTCTTGTGCCCGCGCCTGCCCTTCTATTTTGATTTCGTGCAGGACAGTACACATAAGTATGGCCGTAGGTGGAACAAAAACTTATATGCTTCGCTGGAAAGTGTGTACAATTTTTCACCGGCGGCCGTGAATGTGCCCGCCGATAAAAGCGACCTCATTCTCGGCGTGCAGGCAAACCTATGGACAGAAACCGTCGCAAGCAATGACCGGCTTGATTATTTGTTGTTCCCGCGCATCAGCGCCCTGGCCGAAAATGCGTGGTCTGCACCTGCACAAAGAAATTACCCAACTTACCTAAAACGGTTGCAACTGCAGTTGCCACTCTACAAAAAAGCAAAAGTTTATTATTACAATCCGTTTGAACCGGGACAACACCCCGAGCCGCTGGGGACAAAAGAATGACAACTCCCTGATCTATGTCGTTTAGTTAACGGGTCTTAAATAATATTCAATAATCAATTTTCAACGCTCAGTATTCAACAAAAAGAAAGGATCATAATCTTGCCGGCTTGTACAAATACGCCGATCGTTATAGGCATTTCTTTTTTCGCGATCAGGTAATCAAAGACGGTGGGCGTGTTGAATGAAATGCCATCCATCGCCACGTATAAACAGGCAGGTGTTTCGGGTTTATAGGCGGCGGGAATATATATCCAATAGGTCCGCGTGGTTCCGGGGTAAATGACGGAATGACTAAAAGTGAAGGTTAATACTTCGCCTCTTAACGCGCTGTCCGGCATCGGCACCGAAGCCGGTTCAAAGCGGTAGCTCTTGTTGGAAATATCCTGGCGGAGCCAGCCGCAACCACAAGCAGGCAAATAAGAAGATAATTTATTTTTAGCATGCAATGACATCTTTGGTTGAAATTAGGTTTTTCCAGAGTTATACCACTACCTCGCGTAAGGAATCAGAAATGCGAAGACAGCCATGCAGCAGGAAGGAATAAAATGTCAAGTTCCCGAATACCTATTGGTACTGGATGTACACCGGTTGCGGTTTTAAGGCCAGCAATTCACCAGGCGTCAGCAGCCGGTTGTGATCGCGTATATCATTTTTGTAAAAGAGTTTGAAACCGGTGAATTGTACTGGTTCACGCCTGATTTGTAATTGATAGGTAGAGAGTTTCTTCGCTGGTCCGCCCCAGCCGTCCATATGCATCACCAGTTGCACTTCGGGTTTTGTATGGATATTTTTATAATTGGTGACCATGCCTTTTGTGAATCGGTGCACAACCAGGATCTTCGGCGGGAGGTTGGATTCCCGAACAAGCCGCGCCAGGAATTCACTGGCATAATTGATGTCTTCCGCGTCGAAACTACCGACGGCCTTACCCGGCGCGGTACCGTTTTTCATGGCGAATTCCGGATCAATGCCAAGGTGCACATTCGGCAAACTCAAGTATGGTTCCAGCATGGGAAGTTCTACCTCCAGGTTACTCAGGCCAATTTGTATATCAAGAAAAACGATGGCATCGATACGTTTCGCCATACTAATCACAGAATCAATTTGTTTGAAAGGCATACGCTGCAGGTATTTGCCACCCTTACCCGGCGCAGACTGGGCTGTGGTGGCAATGTAATGCAATGCAGGCACTACATCCATCGTGGTATCCGCCATTTTCCAGCGGTTGACTTCCCCGGTCAGTTTTTCAAGCATGTCATCGGGAGGTAATTCACCCAATATGCCCATTCTTTTTGAATAGAGATTGCCATAAAAAGCGATGACCCGTTTAAAGGGAAGTATTGCGCCCGATCTGGGGTAACTGGCTGACACCGGCCACATGCCCGAAGAATCCCCGTTTAAGAGATGCAACATCTTTTCCCGATAGGCAACAGTATCCACAAAAATAGCTGCTTCTGTTTTGCCTGGCTGTGCTTGTTCCATCATAGGATGTTCACGTAAGATAGCCGTTGCTGGCCCTGTGGAGCCTGTTAATCCAAAGTAGTTGCCGGTATGCCAGGCAGGCTTGAACTTTTTGCCCCTGGCTATAAAAACGAAACTCGTTAGAAGGACGAGTGACAAAATGCCAATGGCTATTAATCTTTTGAAGGGAGCGGATTTTTTTTTC
>JBBSSY010000028.1:0-12836 GCA_038241595.1 Chitinophagales bacterium
CAAATTTTCCAGCGAAGCCACTGCATTCAATTCTTCATTATACGCCGGCACAATGATGCTTACAAAAGGGATCTGGGCGCGGCTGCCAATAAAAGGAATTTCCGGAAACACCTTTTGTTTTTCCACCTGGTGTTGCCTGGCGGCAAGCAGGGACATTACAAGTATTCTTGCCAGTGACAAAATAATAAAAAGAATAAATACATAAAAAAGAATATGACCCGCCCAGTAACCGAATTCGGCCAGCAGGTAGGTGGACTGAATCAGGTAGTAACCGCTGCCTTTTGGCACGGAGGGCATCAGGTCGCCACGTGTTTTGTGCAGGATGTCTGCCACCGTTGTAAACGTATACCCGCGACTTTTGTAATAATGAATAATTCGTGGTAGCGCATCGACCGTTGCCTGGCGGCCCTCGCCGCCTGCGTCATGCAACAATATAATATTGCCGCTTTGATCTGCGAGGTTTAATTCTTGTTTCCGGTTGATCACCCGGTTGAAGATGCTGTCTGCAGTAATACCTGGTTGCCAGTCTTCGGGGTCGATCGACTCGCCGATGTCGAGGTAATTACGGGTACGGGCCAGCGCCACCGGGATTAACTCATCCATCTTCTCCGGTTCTGCATCTGCGTTATACGGCGCACGAAACAAGATGGTTGAATGCCCGGTGATCGATTCCAGCAGCAACCTGGTGGATTCCATTTCAAGCATGGCGCGCCGACGGCTGATTTCAGCTACGTTTGGATGGGTAAACGTATGATTGCCGATCTCATGACCCTCGTTGTAGATCCTTTTTACCAGCGGAATATTATTTTCTGCATTTATACCCACCATAAAAAACGTGGCTGGCACATGTTCCTTGCTGAGGATGTCAAGGATTTTTGGCGTGTACGTCGGGTCGGGGCCATCATCAAAAGTAAGTACCAGTTTTTTCTTATCGGCCTGCCCGTATTTCTGCACGATGAACATGGAAGGCAGGCTGTCGTAATGTTCTTCACTGATGAGCATTTCATCGCGATCGATTTCAGGCCTGATTTTTCCGTCTGTCGGTGTAGACATGATGTCGAGCACTTCGCCATCGCCGCTGTAATCCACGTCATCAACAGATTGAACCCTGGAAAAAGCGTTAAAGTCAAACAAGGCGATCGCTTGTTTACTCATGTCCTTGTCGTAGAAGTCCCAGATGCGGCTGTCTTCTGCGCCAAGTCGCCACAATGCCACCCCGCTCAGTCCGTATTCAGACGCAAACCGCATGGAATTAAACACGGTGGCAGCATCGGTAAAATAGACCTTATGCGGTACGTTGTCGTCGTCGCTGTATGTGTAAGAAAGGTTGTAGGTGTGATTATCAAAATCGATGGTGCCATCTTCTTCTTTGGCGATCGACAATGCTTTCTGGTAGGTAACATTTTCTGCCACGGATCCCTTTGGCCAGTCGTACCCGCCGTATGCTGCAAGGGCAAGGATCATCTTTGAGGCCGGTATCTTTTTAGCGGCATCGTCTACTGCGGCTTCGATCCATTTTTGGTCACAAATGGGACCGGGAACGGATTCGTTGGAGAATTCATCGTAGGCCATAATGAACAGGTAATCATTGTATTTTGATAACTGCGCATAGTCATAATCGTTGTTAAAAGGTACTACGTCCTGTGTCACGAGTAGTCCGCGTTCGTGTAACTTCTTATACAATTCTTTCTGGAAGGCCACCAGCGCCGCGTCGTCTTTTTGTTGCAGCTCTTCGAAGTCGACATTCACGCCGACGAAATGATTTTTTTCCAGTTCGGTAACTACATCGCTGATGAGACGTTCTCTTTTTGCCGTATTGGTGATGATGCGTTGTACCGCGTCGCCGTGAAAGATCTCACCTTCGTTGTTTGATAAAATCGGCATAATCTTTACACCCGATTTTTTCATGATTTCGAATGCGCGTTCATCTTTATTGATCTTGAGGGTATCGCCTTTCGGGTCGATGAACATCCATTCAGGGATGACGAGGTTTATTTTTGAAATATTCCTTTGCAGTGAATAAAAAGACTGCGGGTCCCAGGTAACATAAAAGGCCGACCGGATTCCTGCGGGGAAGCTGGCAAAAGACTGGAAGTTGTTTTTCGGGGTAACTACCGGCTTGCCGACGCTGCAAAGGTAAGGCGATTTGATTTTCGCAGCGGTCGCTGCGGCCAGGGTAAGTGCCTTCTGGTTATAAATGAATTTGCTAAAGCCGCCGTACTTTTTGGCAATGAGACTATTCTTCGACACGAAGGAATTTGTAGAGTCGATAAGCCGGGTATATTGCTTGTTTTTGAAGACCGGGATGGCAGGGAGAAATCCCTGTTCCAGGCTGATGACGAGTACGGCAACTGCAGCGAGTGCAAGCAATAAAAAAAATCTCGAGGTCCATTTGGCTCTTTTCCAGCGGGAGGGTGAGTTGGTTTGAAAAACCTGGGTTTCTGTATTTGCGTTCATGAGGGTTGTTAGAATGCAAAGGTCAGGTTGTGTTTAGCAGGTATTTTGGGCTTAACGAGCGGTTAACCCATACCTCATACCCCATTCCCCACGCGCAGCGTCGTTGCGCTCAATAATCCAGCTCCAGCTTCAACCGGTCCTTCAGCTCTTTTACGAGGGGATACTGTTCAATCATCTTTTGAAACTGCTCGCGGGAATTGAGGGGGAGGTCGAAAATTTCGGTTTCGACATGGTTATCAGACAATACCTGGCTGTAACTTAAAGCCTTGTTGTTAAACCAGCCTTGCAGGTGATCACAAAGCGCTAGTCGCTGCTGTTCGATGAATTTCAACTCCAGGTTGTTGCCGGAGATTACTTCAAACAGGTTGTTATCAACTATTTTAAAAGAAGCACGCGCAAAACTTTGCACTGCCGGGCTTTTGGACTGTTTCAATAAAATGGTGAAATCGTCCCATGATTTTTGCAACTCTTCCTGTTGCAGCGGTTTGCTGGCTACCAGTAAGGCCGTGCTGTTGGCAGTGGCATACTGCTCGCGGATTTTGTTAAGCGCGCCTAATTTTACCCTCGGTGCTGCTGCTGGAACCACTTCTTTAACAACAGGAGGCTCAATCACCACTATTTTTGACGCGGCTTTGATGGAAGACGGATCGGCTACGGATAAAATCGGCTTATCAACAAGTGGTGCTGTTTCAATGATCAGTGTCGCTTCACGTTGTTCGTCCAGGCGCAGGTCTTTACCCCCGCTTGTGGTTTTTGATGATTTCCTGGTCGTGCCTGGTTTATACGGTTGCATTGCCGGGATGTTCCTGAAAGCAAGCGGCGTCACCTGTTCAACCCCCTTTTTCTGACTCAGGTTACTTTCGGAGGCGGTTAGTTGAAGTGCCTGGTTGAGGTAACATAATTTGATGAGCACCAGCTCTACATGCAAGCGTTTGTTGCGGGCTGATTTATAATTTATCTCTGCTTCATTGAGCACATTTAAGGAACTGATCAGGTAGGAGGGAGATAGCTGTTTTGCGGTGGTAATGTATTTCTCCCGGAAGCTTTCCACTACTTCGAGCAGACCGGCTACTTTTTCATCCTTACACACGAGCAGGTTGCGCAGGAACTCCATGAAGCCGGTGAGGACAAGATCACCTTCAAAACCCTTTTTATCAATGTCATCAAACAGGAGCAGGATGCCGCTGAGGTCCTGTTGCCGCATGCATTCAATCATTTTGAAATAGTAATCCGCATCCAGGATGTTGAGGTGTTCCAGGGTATTCTGGTATGAAAGGTCACCGTTGGTAAAACTAACGATCTTATCCAGGATGCTCAGTGCATCCCGCATACAACCTTCACTTTTCTGGGCAATAACTTGTAAGGCCGGTTTCTCTGCATGAACTGCTTCTTTTTCGCAGATTTCATACAAGTGGTCTACGGTGTCCTGGATGGTGATCCGTTTAAATTCAAATATCTGGCAGCGAGATAATATGGTAGGAAGGATCTTGTGTTTTTCAGTCGTAGCCAGGATAAAGATTGCATACGGCGGTGGCTCCTCCAGTGTTTTCAGGAAGGCGTTGAACGCTGATGCACTCAACATATGAACCTCATCGATAATATAAACTTTGTATTTGCCGGCCTGTGGCGCAAAACGTACCTGTTCAACCAGCGAACGGATATCATCTACCGAGTTATTGCTTGCGGCATCCAGTTCATGGATATTGAGTGAGGCGCCATCGTTAAACGACACGCAACTCTGGCATTTGTTGCAAGCCTCGCCATCCTTACCCAGGTTTTCACAGTTGATGGTTTTGGCCAGGATGCGCGCGCAGGTTGTTTTGCCAACACCGCGCGGACCGCAAAACAGGAACGCGTGCGCAAGCTGGTTGTTCTTGATGGCGTTTTTAAGCGTAGTGGTGATATGTTGTTGCCCAACCACGGTCGAAAAGTCCTGCGGGCGGTATTTTCTTGCTGAAACAACGAATTTATCCATAACTGCCACGAAGGTAAATAAAGATTATTGAAGGCCCGGTCGACCTTCATGGAATGTGATTAAGTAACAAAAACGGTGAACATGCCCCCAGCGGGGTAATTCCGTCTGATAGCTGTTTAGTGATTCAATAACTACTGATTGCTAAATGCCACCTGCCGATTGGTCTTACTGCAAAAACGGGTGCCGTTTAAACTCTTTTTCCCGGTCGAACAGGTACCGGTAGGTAACGAGTTTACGGCTGCGGTAGGTATCCAGGCTTTCGCCGATGTTAATCATTTTGGGATTGAAATCACCGATCCATTGCATCTCGTATTCTTTATAAGAAAGACCGTACTGGATAATTTTTGCCCCTTCCACGATCATAAACGCATCTATGCCCATACCCTGGTATTCGGGTACGATGCCAAATACAACACCGATGAATTTTGTCGGCTTCTTAAATGTTTTTGCCAGCAGGAACTTGATCTTGGCATAAAGATCGAACTGGCCATTGAGGTATTTAAACCATTCATTCAGGTCTGGGAGGTTGACCCACATGGCGATTGGTTCGTCTTTATAATAAGTGAACCAGATAATTTTTTCGTCCATGATCGGTTTCATTTTCTGAAACATCTTAAGCACCACTTCTTTATGCATTTCTTTCAGGCCACCATGCCCGGACCAGGCCTTGTTATAGATGGTTGTAAAGTCAGCAGCATATTTATCCAGTTGATGCTTGTTGATGTACATGGCCCTAAAACCGGGGTCTTCGGCCACGCGGGCATGACGTTCATAAAACTTTGGCTGCATATCGCCTTTCACCTGCCGTGCAAAGCAAACCTGGTTGTAAAAAGGGCGAAAACCATACTGTTCCAGCAATTCGGCATAATACGGTGGGTTGTAGTTCATGCAATAGCCGGGAGGGGCAAATCCTTCTACGACAAGGCCCCACCAGCGGTCGCGTTCGCCAAAATTGATCGGTCCGTCCATTGCTTCCATACCGTTCAGCCGGAGCCAGTCGCGGGCGGCGTCTAGCAACACGTCAGCTGCCTGCTGGTCGTTGATGCAATCGAAAAAGCCCATGCCGCCAACGGGTACGTCGTCGCCTTTGTTCTTATATTTTTTATTTACAAATGCGGCAATTCTGCCAATCACCTGGTCGTCGTCGTCAATCAGAATCCATCGAATGACTTTACCAAAGCGAAAAGCTTTATTTTTTTTAGGGTCAAATACTTCAATAATATCCTTGTCAAGCGGTTGTACGTAATTGGGATTGGCCCGGTTTATCGTAACATTCGCCTGAATAAATTTCTTAGCGAGCACCTCATCGGCAACTTCTGTCAAATGCATATTCATTATTTTATCATCCGGAACGGCAAGTTAAATGATCCGTAATATAAATGTGTACTTTTTACATTTTTACATTTTCCACATACTTGAGGAATGGTCCTCGTCCTGATCGTAACAATTCCTTGTGAGTGAAAGCCGTTACCTTTGGCATCGTATGTGCATCAACAATTCTAAATATTAATTTATGAAAGACAACTCAGGATTACTGATCGGGTTAATCATCGGTGCCGCTGCCGGCGCAGCAATAACTGTTTTCATTAACAGCGAAAAAGGACAAGAAGTGCTTGATGATATCCAGGATGCTGCTTCAAAAGCAGAAAAGGACATCAAAAAAGCCATCGATCGTTTTGAAGAAAAATTAGACAAAGGCAAAGAACTTGCGGGTGAGTACACTCAAAAAGGAAGAAAATTCTTTAACAAGCATGCCAATTAATGGAGCCAGATAAACAAGGTTTCTTCCGGGACATGCAACGGCTCGCTGAGGACTATATCAAAGAGCGTTTACTCCTGATGAAACTACAGGCCGCAGAAAAAGCCGCAGAACTGTCTGCGGTTATTTTTGCGTCTGTCATTATTGGTGTATTTCTTTTTATTATATTGATCCTGCTCAGCCTGATGGCCTGTTTTTTCCTGGCCAACCTGACAGGTAATTTTTATGTAGGTATCAGCCTGGTGATCTTATTTTACTTCTTACTGATCATTATGATGGTGGTTTTTCGTAAAAAACTGCCCTTCAGTTTTGTGTCCAATGGCGCTATCCGACTTATTTTTAAAAACAACGATGACAATGACCCGGTCTCATGACATTCTTTCTATAAAAGACCTACGGGGACAGCAAAAATTGTCAAAGCTTCGCCTGCTTGAAAAAGAGGAGTTGCTGCGCAAACGAATGCAACAGGTGCCGGGTGAACTTTTTTATTCCGGCCTGGACCGAATCATTCCGAATATGTTATCTGGGAAAGTCAGCCATTTTGCGCTCAACGCAGGTAAAGGACTGATTAACAATTACTTCGTTCGAAAGGCAGTTACAGAGGGAGGTATTGGCATACTTAAACTGGCGAAACCCTCCGGAATTCTTAAGAAAATTGGTGCCGTAGTTTCCGCCGTTACACGGAGGCGCATTAAATCCGGACGTACGCAAAAGTAACAAATCCACCTAAGACCTTACCACGTTATACGCCTCGCCTCCTGCGCGGCATGAGTATTTGGATGATGCGTTGGGGATTTTCCCCCTGTTCCCTTACCTTTGCCGCAATTTAATAACCCTTTCTTAAAATACTTGCTCGATATGGCCAATACAGGTAAGATCAAACAGATCATTGGTGCCGTGGTGGACGTTCACTTTGAAGGTGCCCTACCCGAAATTTATAACTCACTGGAATTAAAGCGCGAAAATGGCGACACACTGGTGCTTGAAGTTCAACAGCACCTGGGTGAAGACAGCGTCCGTTGTATCGCAATGGACGGTACAGAAGGTCTTAAACGTGGAACACCCGTACATGATACGGGCAAAGCCATCGCCATGCCAACCGGTGACGCCATTAAAGGCAGGCTTTTTAATGTAACCGGCGACCCGATTGACGGACTACCTCCCGTTGATAAAACGAATGGCCGGCCTATTCATAATAAACCCCCGTTGTTTGAAAATCTTAGTACTGCTTCTGAAATACTTTTCACAGGTATCAAGGTGATCGATCTTATCGAGCCATATTCTAAAGGCGGAAAGATTGGCCTGTTTGGTGGGGCAGGTGTTGGTAAAACAGTGTTGATCCAGGAATTGATTAATAATATCGCTAAAGGATACGGTGGCGTATCGGTGTTTGCTGGCGTAGGTGAACGCACCAGGGAAGGAAATGACCTGATGCGTGAAATGATTGAGGCAGGCATTATGAAATATGGCGACGCCTTTAAACACAGCATGGAAGAAGGTGGTTGGGACCTGGAAAAGGTGGATATGAACGAATTGAAAGAATCTAAAGCGACTTTCGTTTTCGGGCAGATGAACGAGCCTCCCGGAGCCCGCGCCCGCGTGGCACTCAGCGGTTTAACCGTTGCCGAATACTACCGCGATGGCGACGGCAAAGGCCAGGGTCGAGACATCCTGTTCTTCGTGGATAATATCTTCCGTTTCACGCAGGCTGGCTCAGAAGTTTCGGCGTTGTTGGGACGTATGCCGTCAGCGGTTGGTTACCAGCCAACGTTGGCTACCGAAATGGGCCTGATGCAGGAAAGGATTACTTCTACAAAAAATGGATCAATCACTTCCGTGCAGGCCGTTTATGTACCGGCAGATGATTTAACCGATCCCGCGCCGGCAACAACGTTTGCCCACCTGGATGCAACGACGGTATTGAGCCGTAAAATTGCGGATCTTGGTATCTATCCTGCGGTGGATCCGTTGGATTCCACGTCGAGGATCCTTACGCCGCTAATTGTTGGAGAAGCGCATTACGAATGTGCCAACCGCGTAAAACTGATCCTGCAACGTTATAAGGAATTACAGGACATCATCGCCATCCTCGGTCTGGATGAGTTGAGCGACGAAGATAAATTAACCGTATCACGTGCCAGGAAGGTACAGCGTTTTCTGTCACAGCCCTTTTTCGTGGCTGAGCAATTTACCGGTCTGAAAGGAGTTTTCGTGAGTATTGAAGATACCATGCGTGGATTCAATTCAATCATGGACGGAGAAGTGGACGATTACCCGGAAGCGGCTTTTAACCTGGTCGGCACCCTGGAAGACGCCATGGAGAAGGGGAAGAAGATGATTGCGCAGGCTACTTCGTAATTGGGTATGGGGTATGGGGAGGAAGGCAGTTTATTATCAAACAACATGTATGGAACTAGAGATATTAACACCGGAGAAGAAATTGTTTAGCGGAAACGTACACGGCGTTCAGTTGCCGGGCACCGATGGTATGTTTGAAGTATTGGAAAAACATGCCCCGCTTGTTGCTTCCCTGAAAGCAGGCCATCTTAAAATTCTTAAGGATAAATCATTTTCAAGTTCAGGGCATTACAATATCCAGGGCGGGTTTGTAGAAGTGCTGAATAACAAAGTGAGCGTGCTGGTTGAAGGCGCTGTAGCGCGGGAATTGTAAACAGCTCCGTGTCAATTTAATTATTAACCCACCTTTCGAGGTGGGTTTTTTTGTGTTAAGATATTTTTAAAGGAATGTTAGTATGCCGTTAATACACCTGCAGTGCTTAAACCCGCACACCTGGCTTTTGTTCTTAATGGTTGAACGTAAACTTTATAAATATGAAAAGACTATATTTTTGGGCCGCTGCGATCATCGCAGTTCCCGTTTTTCTGAGTAGCTGCAGCAAAGATCCGCTGAAGAATATGTCAGAATCAGATTCGAGGATATATGTTACCCAGTCTGATACCACGGCCAATTTTTCCGCCTTCAAAACCTATAGCATTGTTGATTCGGTGGCTGTTATTGCCAACAATCGGCTGGAATCGAAAGCAGTGACTGATTATGATCTCCAGGTGATCGCCGCCGTTAAATCGGCTATGCAACAACGTGGTTATACGCTGGTAACTAAAGCTGCACAGCCCGACCTGGGCATCAATGTGTCAAGGATTACCAATACCAGTACGGGTGTGATGAGTTACCCGGACTACTGGGGTTATTACAACAGTTATTACGACCCTTATTACTGGGGATACCCCGGGTACGGTTACTACTCGCCGTATTCATCGTACGGTGTGTACCAGATCACTGAGGGCGGTTTATCGATTGAAATGCTTGACCTGAAAGATGCTACCAAGAACAACAACAAAATCGGTACGGTTTGGACAGCACTGGCAAGGGGCTCAGGTGTGTTCCGTGCTGCCAACGCTGCCAGCCAGGTAGATGCATTTTTTAGCCAGTCACCTTATCTAAAAACCATTAATTAAATTATGGAGGTTACTATGAAAAAAATATATAAATATTCCGCGATTTCCTTTGCGCTGTTATTCATGTTTTTGGCAGGACACGCGCAGCAACGCGTGCAGCTGAAACTCGGGTATAACATCAACACCCCAACCGGTTCGGCATTCGAGAACCTGGTAAACAAAACATCGTTTCGTGGTGTGAATGCGGAGCTGAGCTATCCGCTAAGCAACCAGCTGAGCATCGGTCTTGGCGTGGCTTACAGTGATTTTTACCAGAAGTATCCGCGCAAGACTTTCGAAACGAAGGACGGTACCATTTCTGCTGTTCTGAGCAATTCGATCCAAACAACGCCGGTGCTGGCCAAAGTGAATTACCAGTTAACGAAGGCTGGATTGATACGTCCATACCTGGGCGCGGGTGCAGGATTTAACGTGGTGCGTTACAGCCATTACCTGGGCGAATTTCCTGGTTCGAAAACGAGCTTTAAACCCGCGTTGGGCGCCGATGCAGGTGTAAACATTCCATTTTTTGCTTCAAAGCAAGCAGGCCTTAATCTGGGGGTGAATTTCAATTACCTGCCCTACGACAACGATATTGCGAAGAACCTGAATAACTGGGGTGTGCATGCGGGGGTGTTTTTCCCGTTGAGATAGACATCAGCTTTCAGCTGTCAGCCATCAGCAATCAGCAATCAGCAATCAGCAATCAGCCATCAGCAATCAGCCGGAAGGACGGATAAAAGACTTAAGGAAAGAAAATTTCAACGCTCAATATATAATGAATCAACTGATACATTATATGTTAAGCGTTTGATTTTGCCGAGCGTTTGGTGAAAAGAGTCAATCTGTTTGGAAAACGGGTTTAGGATTTTTAGAACAGGCAATCAGCTAAATAGATTTCTGATTTCTGATTTCTGATTGCTGATTGCTGATTGCTGACAGCTGCTCGCTGGTAGCCCTCAATTCAGCCTTGGATCGATTGGGAAGTTGGCCATCATTTCGTATTCGCCGCCGAGGTGGCGTAACGCGTCTTTCCAGATGGCATCGACGTCCTGGTGAAAAATGAGCTTCTTGGTGGCGGCGACCGTAAGCCACGATTTTTCTTTTAATTCATCATTCAGCTGCCCCTGGCTCCAGCCCGAATAACCGATAAAAAAACGAATTTTATTCGTGTCCACTTCTCCCGACCGGATGAGCGATACAGCCGTTTGAAAATCTCCGCCCCAATACACATCATCCCCCACCTTTAAACCACCCGGAATACGATCGGGATACTGGTGTAAAAAATGAACGGTATCCTTTTGAACGGGTCCGCCCATAAAAACGGGGATTTCGAGATCTTCCACGCCGGTTACAAGATCATTGAGCAGGTACTCAAATGGGCGGTTTAACACGAAACCAAAGCTTCCCTCATCCTGGTGTTCGCATAAAAAAACCACTGACCGTTTAAAATTAGGATCTTTTAAAAATGGGTCGGCAATCAAAAGTATACCTGATGCGGGATTTATCATAATGGTAAATATATGATCGGTTTGCAATTGCCAATACATATGATCGCTACATTAACAGATCGCTGGTTATCCAGATGGCTTTCGCAACAAGGGTACATAAGCCTTGTACAAATTACATGATCCTGATAGTTTTCAGCGCTTAATATTTTATATTCTTTTAAAGCCGGCCAGGGTGCGGGATTTCTAAAATTTGGCCGATTTGTATGAAAACTTCGTTAAAGTACAACTGGCAGTTGCGGATGGGAAGGTGAAGCTGTTTTAGAAATGTATTTTTGCTAAAGGTTTAATGGCAGAATGTCGTGTGAAGGATTATCTTAACGAACTAAAAGCTAAAAAGGTTATTTGAGTGAAAAAAATTTTCCCCATCATTATTTTATTGATCACGCTGTCTTTGATTGGAATCATCGTTATCCAGGTATCCTGGTTTCGCTCGATGCTGGAAAACAAAGAAGAAGAGTTAAGGATTCATGTGTACAAGGCGATTAATGAAGTAGGACAACAATTGATTGCGGAAACAAGCTCCAATATCCCGAGCCTCCGTAACTCGCCGTTAAAGCCTACTTTCAGCTGGCCCTCTGACCAGCTGCTCACGGAGTTCATGAGGGCATCTACCATTTCTTCACGGTTTACCGAATTTGAGGTCAACGAAAAAATCCGAAAGGCCTTCAATAACAATGGGTTAAAAAATACCAAATTTGAATTTGCGATTCTTAATACCTCGAATGTCCTCGACTTTGAAATGAAATCCAGGTCACTGGAATATGTACTTGAAGATACTTTACGCAATTTCCCTTTTTTCTATCCCATCCAGGCGCCAAGCGGAAGCCGGTTTGAAGGCCTGGTACCCGAAGAAAACTTGCTCGTTGTGGTGCCAAACCTGAAATACTATGTCATCAGCCAGTTGCGGTGGATGATCTCGGGGGCGGTACTTTTTACGCTGATCCTGCTCGCGGCATTTTATGTTACGGTTGCTGCCCTGCTGCGTCAGAAAAAACTCAGTGAGATCAAGAATGACTTCATTAACAACATGACACACGAATTTAAGACACCACTGGCAACCATTTCGCTGGCGGTGGACGCGCTGCGCAATGAAAAGGTGCTGGAGAACCGCGAGAAAATGAACTATTTCAGTGGCATCATCAAAGAGGAAAATAAACGCATGAACAAACAGGTGGAGACCATCCTGCAGGCGGCTTTAACCGACCGGCAAGAATTACAGCTTGACCTGAAACCGATCCATGTGCACGAAATCATCCAAAATTCCCTCGATAATTTCCGGTTGCAACTCCAGGATAAAAATGGCGTTGCCGACCTGCAACTCAAGGCCAGGGTGGACATGATTAAGGGCGATGAAGTACACTTTACCAACCTCATCAGCAACCTGCTCGACAACGCTGTAAAATATTCTAAAGAAAACCTGCAAATCCGGATCGCTACATCTAGCAATAATAAAACCATTACCATTCGCATAGATGACAACGGCATCGGCATGAGCAAAGAAACCATCAAACGCATCTTCGAAAAATTTTACCGGGCCCATACGGGCAACCTGCACAACGTAAAGGGTTTCGGGCTGGGGTTGAGTTACGCTAAAACCGTTGTGGACGCCCACCAGGGAAAGATAAAGGTGGAGAGTATGATCGGCCGCGGGACGAGTTTCATCATTGACCTGCCGTTG
>JBBSSY010000029.1:0-12644 GCA_038241595.1 Chitinophagales bacterium
AGTAGTGCATTCGATTTTAGTGCACACGTTCTGAGCGGTATAGTTATGTTTTTCTTAGGAACAGGGAGAGACAGTTTGCAGTTTGCAGTTTTCAATTGGCAGGTAGCCGTAGGCAACGGGGAACTGCAAATTGGCAACTGGTAACTGTAAACTGTAAACCGCCTACTGCCAGCTACCTACTGCCAACTGCAAATTGCCAACTGAAAACTGTTAACTGCCAACTGCCACCTCACTCACAGTCGCGCCCGCGTATCCTGTCACTTTTCCAATGCACGTTTAGTGAATCAAATTCCCGGAGGTCATCGGGAGAAAAGGAGCTGCCGGCCAGCCCGGAGAGGTCGGGCTGACCGGCATTAACCCAGGCAGTATACCAAAAGGAAGCGGTGGCGAAGATGGACTGGCGCATCCGCCGTTCGATCATATTGTTCAGTTTTTTATTGTAAGCAATGCAGTACGCTTCTGAATACTGCTTGATCACTACCTGGTTGCGCGCTTCAAAAGCAAACTTCTGGTCCGCGGCAAATGACTTGCTGAGCTGCCTTTCATAGCGCAATACGGTGTCCGCCGCCCGTGCGCTTTCGATGACGCGATCCCAGATGAAGGCGGACGGGTTTTTCAGGTAAATCGCTTTGCCTATAAAAAAGCTGAACTCCTTTTCTGCCAGCAGTTCAGGCACGCGGCTTTCCCAAAAGCCGTGAATGCCCTTCTGGCCGGTGTACTGCCCATTGTGGTTATGTGTGGCATGTAACGGAACATGTGCATCGGAAATATAATGACCGATTTCGGCGGATAGTTTCAGGATGCGGGCCTGGTTCTTCTCTTTAAAAGCATTCGTCAACCTTTGCAACATTACCGGGATCCACCACGGCACGATGCCGTTCGCCATTACCGTGTCCCTGGAAAACTTTTGGATGACACTGTCCCAGTTGCGGGGGACTTCATCAAAGGGAAAATATCCGTATCGGTCTATATCAATGTAATGTTTCGGCCCCTCTTCGGCCACAATGTACCGGCGCTTGTCGGGATCAACGGCGTGCTCTGCCAGGAAACCAATATTGGGTTTATACAGCACCAGCATCTGCGGGGGCAGGAGGAATACGGAGAAGTAATTGATTTTCCGGTGCCCGAAAAAGCCCCAGCAAAAACAGGGTTCGCTGCAAAGCAACAGGCAAATGATCGTAACCAGGTATCTCGCACAAATCATACAACACAATTATCAGTTTCCAGCAAGTTTACCGGTGGGGCTTGCTTTTGGTCTCTTCGGCTTCAAATTCAGCGATGCCACCCGATACCGTATATTTCAATGCCTCCCCGGCGCTGATATTATCGATCAGGCGCACTTTATCCGGGTGAACGATGTATGTCATGCCTGCAAAAGAATACGACAGAGGAACATATACGGTAATATACCCTTTCAGTCCAAGTTTCGTAGCATCGTCATCCGTTATGAAGCCGATCTGCCACACATCATTCCCATGAATACTAATTAAAACTGCCTTGTTAAACTTCCTTTTGTTACCCGCGAACGCCTCGAAAAAATCTTTAATGGACGAATAAATAAATTTGATGCCGGGTGTACGTTCGAGAAAATGATCAAATAACGCGAAGATGCGACCCGTGATAAAATTGTTACTTAGGTAACCGACCAGGATCAGCGATACAATGATCAGTATAAACCCGGACCCATAGTTTTTGTTGATGATGTTTCCAGCCGCATCGGTATCAGGAAACAACGGAATGAGGTTGTCGATCGATGAAATGAACCAGTAGATAACGTATATGGTGATGACAAAAGGCGCAGTTACCAACAAACCCTGCAGGAAATATTGGATGATCTTCCTCCAATGCCAACCCGTTTCGGGCGGGGTATCATCTAGCGGGTCAACATTCATTTTGAAGTTATTTTATTGATCTTTAGTTGTTTACAACCTTATTTTTGAAACAGGGTGAGGTGTCAGTAACATAAATGGCAGCACGTATTGTTCAAAAATACAATGCTTTAAATTCACTTCACCGGTGAAATAACCTTTTTAGTAGGAATAATGGTATTATTTAGTTCATACAGGTATAAACAGTACGAAGAACCTGTTGGATAATCAGGTCGGCTTTTTTTCTGCTTTTTAGGCCGTTCTTGCCATCCGTCGTCGATATACTCCACTTCGCCTGTTTCTTTTCGGCACTGCGTCAAAAAAAGTCAAAAAAAGAGAAGGAAACTTTGGTAACAAAAAAAGTTTCCTTAGTTTTGTCGCCTGATTGTTATGGAAGCACACGACAGAATCTTAAATAAAGCAAGTGAATTATTTGTCCGGTATGGCATCCGTTCCATTACGATGGACGAGATCGCTTTACAGCTGGGCATATCAAAAAAAACGATTTATCAATTTTACGCAGACAAGAATGAACTGGTAGAAGCCGTGATCATGCAGATACTTGAGCTTAACCGGGATTGCTGTAACAAAGACCGTGCGGGGGCATCGAACGCCATCCAGGAAGTATTCCTGGCAATGGAAATGGTGCAGGAGATGTTCGAGAATATGAATCCCTCCGTACTGTTCGACCTGGAGAAGTATCACCCCAGGGCATTTGAAAAGTTTTCAGAATATAAAAACAAGTTCCTGTTCGGTGTAATCAGGGATAATATTGAAAGAGGCATGCGGGAAGAATTGTACCGGGATGACCTGAACGTTGCCGTTATGAGTGCCTTGCGGCTGGAAACCCTGATGCTGCCTTTTAGTCTGAATATCACCGCAAAATTAAAATGCACTTTCACAGAACTACAAATACAGGTTATTGAACATTTTCTCTTTGGGATAGCCTCCCTGAAAGGATACAAACTGATCTTAAAATATAAAGCCGACAGAACCAAAAAAACCGCTCATGATGGGAAAACAAAGAGTCATTAACACCTTATTAATCATAGTTTTTGCAGCGGGTAGCCTCCAGGTCAGGGCCCAGCAGAAATTTGCATTCACCGCCAAAGAAAGCGTTGATTTTGCCTTGCGCAATAATGTACAAATTAAAAACGCGCTGATCAATATCGAGATCCAACAGCAATCCAACCGCGAAATTACCGCTGCCGCCTACCCGCAGATAGATGGTACCGTGTCATTAACGGACTACCTAAACATTCCCACCCAGTTATTGCCGGGTGAATTTTTTGGTCAGCCGGCAGGTACGTATATTCCTGTCCGCTTTGGTACCAAATACAACGGTACCTACGGCATAAACCTTCGCCAGATACTGTTCGATGGCCAGGTGTTTGTTGGCCTGAAAGCACGAGCCACCTCTATCCGTTATTCTGAGAAAACAGTTGCCGTTGCGCAGGAACAAATTAAAACCAACGTGTACAAAGTATACTACCAGCTGGTTGTTGGCAGGAACCAGATCACACTTATTGACGCGAACATTTCCCGCGCCGAGAAATTACTCAACGACACCAAGGCACTCTTTGAGAATGGTTTCCAGGAAAAACTGGACGTCGATAAAGTAAATGTCACCTTGTCTAATCTTCGAACGCAGAGAACAATGGTGCTCAACCAGTTACAGACCGGTAACCTGGCCTTGAAATACCTGATGGGCATGCCGGTAAAAGATGAATTGCAATTGACAGACAGCCTCCGCGACAGCGACCTCAAAGAACAACTTGCCGGCGATGGCAGCTTCCGTTACGAAGACCGCGTGGAATTCCAGTTGCAGCAAACCGTTGCCCAGTTGGGCGAATACAATATAAAACGTTACAAAGCGCAATACTATCCTACACTTTCTCTGACTGGTGGTTACAGCAGCAATGCCCAACGAAATAAATTCAATTTCTTTAAAACCGGTAAACCCTGGTTCGCTACCAGCTTTTTCGGTCTCAGCCTGAACGTGCCCATCTTCGACGGTTTTGCAAAAGACGCGCGGATCAAACAGGCGAAACTGCAGTTGAAGCAAACGCAGAATACCATTTCCGACCTGAAAAACAGTATCGAAAACGATGTGCTGACGGCTCGCGTAGAAATCACCAATGCGTTGTCGACCCTCGACGAGCAAAAGAAAAACATGGCCCTGGCCGAGCAGGTATATAATCAAACCAAGTTAAAATATGAACAAGGTCTTGGTTCAAACCTGGAAATAACCAACGCAGAAACGGACATGATCACGGCGCAGAACAATTACTTCTCCGCCGTATACGATGCCATCATCGCAAGAATCGACTATTTGAAAGCAACTGGAAAACTATAAACCCCGATCATAAAACACTGAGTTATGAAACAAATATTTAAGTTAAGCCTGGTTTTGATATTGGCAAGCTCGCTGGTGTCCTGCGCTTCAGAATCAAAAGACAATAACAAAGCCGTAGAAACGAAGAAAAAAGAACTTCAGAAGAAGAAAGACCAGGTTGGTACACTCACCACCGAGATCGATAAACTGGAAACCGAAATCGCTACCCTCGATCCGTCTTCCGCAAAGGCAGAAAAACCCAAGCTCGTGGCAGTTACGCCAATAGAAACCAGCAATTTTACCCACTACATCGACCTCCAGGGCCGGGTAGACGCACAGAACATTTCATATGTCACTCCCCGGGGTGTGGGTGGACAGGTAAGAGCGATCTATGTAAAACAGGGCGATTATGTAAATAAAGGAAAGCTGCTGATGCGGCTCGACGATGCTATTGTTCGGCAAAACATGGAAACAGCAAAAACACAGTTGGAGTATGTTAAAAATATTTACCAGCGCCAGAAGAATTTGTGGGATCAGCAGATTGGTACCGAGGTACAGCTGATCACTGCAAAGAATAATGTAGACCAGGCACAGCGCAATATTGCCACGCTGGAAGAACAGCTGGGGTTTGCCAATGTATATGCGGAAGTAAGCGGCGTGGCGGACGAAGTGAACATAAAGGTCGGTGAAAATTTTACGGGTATGCCTACAGCAGGTATCAAGATCGTCAATACCAGCAACCTGAAAGTCATTACCACTATCCCGGAAAATTACATTGGCCGGGTCAAAAAAGGGACACCTGTTGTCATCACGATTCCTGATGTGAAAAAAACCATCAATTCAACTATTTCCCTCGTCAGTCAGTCTATTGGCGCAAGTACCCGCGGCTTTAATGTGGAAAGCAAACTGCCGGCAAATTCGAATCTGAAACCCAACCAGATCGCGCTGATCAAAATTCAGGATTACACATCGCCCAAAGCAATCGCCATCCCGATCAACACGATACAAACAGATGAAAATGGAAAATTTGTGCTGGTCGCTACCAAAGAAAATGGCAAGATGATCGCGCGCAAAAAGGCCGTCGAACTGGGTGAGCTGTATGAAGATAAAATAGAAATAAAATCGGGCCTGGCAGATGGTGACGTACTGATCACACAGGGTTTCCAGGGTGTGTATGAAGGCCAGTTGCTGACTACCACAAGTGCTTAAAACACGTGGCAGCAGTCAGCGCGCACCTTCCTGTTCATACTCATGATGTAAGAGAATTAAAATAGCAGAACAACCGATGCCCTGGTAAACCCTCCGGCGATCAAACTTAATACAGGCCCCTAAAAATGTTATTATGAGTGCAATTGATACCATAACCCAGAAGTTTAAAGAGTTTAAACCGACCAGCTGGGCCATTTCCAATAAAACGTCTATCTATCTCCTCATCATCTTCGTGTCGATGATGGGTATCTACCAGTTTGTTACGTTACCCAAAGAACAATTCCCGAACATCGTGATCCCGACAATTTTCGTGCAGACGATCTACGTCGGTAATTCGCCAAAGGACATAGAAAACCTGGTTACACGGCCGATCGAAAAAGAAATTAAGGGCATTACCGGCGTCAAGATCAACAAGTTGAACAGTACCTCCGTACAGGATTACTCCGCGGTCACTGTCGAATTTAATACCGATGTAAATATTGATGTCGCGCTGCAAAAAGTAAAAGATGCAGTGGATAAGGCGAAGAAAGATCTGCCAACCGACCTTACCGAGGAGCCGAACGTGCAGGAGGTCAGTCTATCTGAAATCCCTATCATGTTTGTAAACCTCAGTGGTGATTATGACATGATGCATTTGAAGCAATATGCAGACAATATGCAGGATCGCCTGGAAGAGTTGTCGCAGGTTACCCGTGTTGATATTGTAGGTGCGCCCGAACGTGAATTTCAGGTCAATGTAGATAATTATAAGATGCAGAGTGCGAACATCACCTTTGATGACATCGCCAACGCCGTCGCGCGTGAAAATGCTGATATCTCCGGCGGCTTGCTGGAAGTAGGAAATATGAAAAGGACGCTTCAGCTGAAGGGTCAGTTTAAAACGGCTTATGATATTGAGAAAGTAATCGTTCGCAATACCGCAGGTGCACCTATCTATCTCCGTGATATCGCACAGATTAAGGATACGGTAAAAGAGCGCGAAAGCTACGCCCGGTTAAACGGTAAAAATGTGGTAACGCTCAACATCGTAAAACGTGCGGGTGAAAACCTGATCGTCACCTCCGATGAAGTAAAGAAAAGGGTGTTGGAAAGTAAAGGCATTGATTACCCGAAAGACCTGGAGGTAGTGATTACCGGTGACATGAGCCGCAATACGCGTACCTCTTTCAATGACCTGGTAAACTCCATTGTCATTGGCTTTATCCTGGTGTTGCTCGTACTGATGTTTTTTATGGGTGTAACCAATGCGTTCTTTGTCGCGCTGTCGGTGCCGCTCAGCATGTTTGTTGCCTTTATGTTTTTACCGGGAGCGGAGTTCATCGTCGGCGGCAATGTTACGTTGAACTTTATCGTGCTTTTCGCGCTGTTATTCGGTTTGGGTATAATCGTGGATGATGCGATCGTGGTGATTGAAAATACGCACCGGATATTTATAGAGGGCGGTGGGCGTACATCGCCGATCGTATCCGCGAAAATGGCCGCGGGAGAGGTCTTCGTGCCTGTTTTGGCGGGAACGATGACGACACTGGCGCCATTTATCCCGTTGTTGTTCTGGCCGGGTATCATCGGTAAATTTATGATTTACCTGCCGACGATGTTGATCTTTACCTTAAGCGCATCCCTGATCGTGGCCTTTATCATGAACCCGGTATTCGCGGTTGATTTTATGAATCACCCCGAGGGCGAAGAAAAGAAATCAAAATTCGCGATTTTTAAAAGTCCGGCTCTTTGGATCGCATTGGTGGCTGGCATCGGGCTTGACCTGGCAGGTACTACCTTCCTCGGCAACCTGCTCATCTTCTTCGTGATCCTGGTAGTTCTGAACACGTTTATATTCGAATCACTTATTCATTCGTTCCAGAACAGGGTTCTTCCCTGGATCATGAATCACTATGAAACATTGCTCCGCTGGGCACTGAAAGGCTGGCGACCGGTGTGGCTGCTGCTTGGTGTAACCGGATTGTTCTTCTTGTCGTTGTTTATATTTATCAGTGCCAATGTGCCGGTTGTATTCTTCCCCAAAGGCGATCCTAACTTTATATATGTATACCTGAAACTGCCGGTTGGTACTTCCGTGGATTATACCGACTCCGTGACCAAACAACTGGAACAAAGAGTGTCCCAGGTACTGGGTGTAAAAGATGGCAAAGGCAATCACGTGGTAGAGAGCGTGATCTCGAATGTGGCAATCGGTGCAAGTGATCCGAGCAGCGGTGACCGCAGTACGCGGCCGGAGCGCGGACGTATCCAGGTGTCTTTCGTGGAATTTGAAAAACGCGAGGGGCAGTCTACGAAACCCTACCTCGACTCGATCCGGCACGCGATCAGGGGAATTCCGGGCGCCATTATTTCAGTTGACCAGGAACAGGGTGGTCCGCCGACCGATCCGCCGATCAACATCGAAGTAGCCAGCGAGGATTTTGATAACCTGACTAAAACCGCGGTGAGTTTGAAGAATTACCTTGACTCGATCCAGATCGCCGGGGTGGAAGAACTGAAGATGGATGTGGATTTAACCAATCCCGAAATCACCTTGACCATCGATCGGCAACGGGCGATGATCGAAGGCGTTTCCACGTCGCAGATCGGGATGCAGATCCGCACCGCGCTGTTTGGCAGGGAAATTACCAAGATCAAAGATGGTGAAGATGAATATAAGGTGCAGTTGCGCAATATGGAAATGCAGCGCAATAGCCTCGCCGACCTGTTAAATATGAAAATTGTATTCAGGGATATTTCTTCCGGGCAGGTAAAACAGGTTCCAATCAGTTCGTTGGTGAAGGTTGATTATACCAGTACATTCGGTAGTATCAATCGCAAGAACGTGAAACGCGTGATCACGCTTAATTCGAACGTGTTAAGCGGTTATACGCCGACAGCGGTGAATGCGCAAATCAAGAATGCCTTGCAGAATTTTAATAAAACAGGCGACGGCGTGGTGATCTCACAAACCGGTGAAGGCGCACAACAGGCTGAAACAGGTGCGTTTCTTGTGAATGCACTCGTGATCGCGCTGGCGCTGATCCTGTTTATCCTCGTACTGCAGTTTAACTCGATCAGCAAGTCGGTGATCATTCTAACAGAGATTATCTTTAGTATTATTGGCGTGCTGCTTGGTTTCGCCCTGACCGGTATGACGGTGTCCGTAGTAATGACGGGGGTTGGTATCATCGGGCTTGCGGGTATTGTAATTAAAAACGGTATCCTGGTCATTGAATTTGCCGATGAGCTGCGCGGGCGTGGCATGAAGACGCGCGAGGCAGTGATCAAGGCGGGTAAAACACGTATCATTCCGGTACTGCTAACGGCCATCGCTGCGATCCTTGGTTTGATCCCCCTGGCCGTTGGTTTCAACATCAACTTTATCACGATGTTCTCTGACCTGAGTCCGCATATTTTCTTTGGCGGTGATAGTGTTACCTTCTGGGGACCACTGGCCTGGACCATCATCTTTGGTCTTACGGTCGCGTTCTTTATGACGCTGATCATTGTGCCGAGTATGTATCTTATTGCAGAACGGCTGCGCAGGCCGATGCGCCGCACTTTTGGCGGCAAGTGGGTTTCCATGCTGGGTATTCCGCCGTTGATCATTTTCCCATTCATCCCGATGATGATCTATTCAGGCATTGCGCATACGTTTACAACAGCAAGGCGTAGACGAAGACTGGCTGGCAAAAATGTAAATGACGCGTTTATAGGTTCCTGGTTTTAATTTTTTTTGAACCAGGACACAAAGACACAGAGGACCACGGAGCTAATTACTTCGTGGTCCTCTGTGTCTTTGTGTCTCCGCGGTATAATGACTAACGTTACGGCGATGGTGCCGCATACATAGACGACAGCTTGAGATAAACACCATTGGTCCACCCAAAGCCGTCCTGGCTCGGGTATTCGCCGCCGCCAGCTTCGAGGTTGGTATCTACGACATTGTATTTTTCCATCATCTTGCCGGTTGCTTTAAACACGCGATCGTTTAGGGCCAGCCAGCGCACTGCAATTGTTCTGGCGAGCGTCTTTTTTCCATAATTCTCAAGACCTTTGATGGTTACCCATTGCAGCGGCGCCCAGCCGTTGGGCGAATCCCATTGCTGGCCGGTTCGGTTGTTGGTGGTTACAATACCACCGGGCTTCAATAATTTATTTTTTATTACCGCTTCTACTTTTGCAGCCTGCGCAGATGAGGCCATGTTCACGAACAGCGGGTAGGCGCCTGCCGCCGTGATCATGGTATCGGCGGTATTGCGGGTGAAATTGTAATCGGTAAAAAAGCCGAGGCTGTTGTTCCAGGTGTATTTCATAACGGCAATTTTGCGGCGCCCTGCTTTGTCGTTGAATTGTTTGGCGGTATTTTGTTCACCGTTGAAGCTACTGGCTTTCGCAATGGTTATCTCCAGGTTGTACAGCAGGCTATTGAGGTCGACGGGAATGATATCGGTGGTTTGTATCGTGGTAAGATTTTTGGCATCCCTGAACCAGCGGCTGCTGAAATCCCAGCCGCTTTCTGCGCCCGCCCGAAGGTGCCGGTAGATAACCGGTTTGCTTTGTGACGATTTGTCGGCCGTTTCCACATCCTGCAGGTAACTCTCCTGCCTGGGAATGGCTTTATCGTCCCAATACCTGTTTAACAAGGCGCCGTCTTTCATCTTTACCACGCGACGGTTTGCCTGTCCTGGACGGAGTGTTTCGGCGCCGTCCATCCAATAATTATATTCTTTTTGAAGTGAAGGCAGGTACTTTGCGTAAACCTGGTCGCCTTTGATTTCGGCGAGTAAACCCACCATCAGTGAAAAGTAGGGTGGTTGAGAACGGCTCAGGTAATAACTCCGGTTTCCATTGGGGATGTGCCCATATTTCTGGATGAGAAAGGCGAAATTATTAACCATATTTTCGATGATGTCGTATTCCTTGCTTTGCTGGAGACCCAGCATCGTGAAATACGAATCCCAGTAGTAGATCTCGCGGAAGCGGCCACCGGGTACGATGTATGAATCCTGAAGGGGAAGTAAAGAACTTCCGGCGATACCGGCATCTGCCTTGCGCTGTAGTACTTTCCATAAATTAGTAATATGGGCAGCAGCGTCTTCGTTTTTATTCGTCTGGTACCCGCTGGCAACCTGTGCCGGAATAATGAAGTTTTCTTCGACGAACATCTTCAGGGAAAAGCGGATCGCCGGGTTGCTTTTAATTTTCAGGTAGTCGGCAACAATCGCCGCCGGGTCGCGTTTAGGCACGCAATCCACGAAAGTTTTGCCATCCGGGAAAATCCGGGAAGTTTGTACATCAACAAAAAGTTCACCATAAATCTGGTCCGGCGTAGCCGGTTGCTGGGCGGTAACAGCAAGCAGGCACCAGGAAAATACAAACAGCAAAATCACTTTTCTCATGGGAAGCGTTTTGCCGGGGAAGTTACAGAAAAGCCGTCAGCTACTCTATGTTGGCCGATTACTGATTGCTGACTAACCGGCACATCAACCAGGGCCGACCAGCGGAATTAAAAACACGGGTAAGCGCCAGCTCAACACTGGATTGATGGTTAATGACTTCGGTGCCGAGCACGAGGCGTTGTTTGTTTCTTCCGTGCCCGAGAATGCCTGAAGGATTTAAAATGCCGTACGCTGGTACCGTATTGCCAGGACGATTTATTGGCTTCTTCGGGGTGTGACAGCATGCAGGCCGCGCCATTGCTGCGAATAGCGACGCAGCCCTGCGCGTTTACCTGGTGCTGTTGAAAAAAGGCATTTAGCATTAAAACAGCCACAAACTTTCTCATAAAACATTTGACTAAAATGGTCAGTGTTTGGTGTTGGCTGATCTGTAATCGTTTTTGGCAAGCGTTGCACCCGCTGCCCTCATCTTTAACCGGTCTATAACGAGCTGTCCAACTTGTCTGCCCTGTTTATTGCCGCTATCCAGGTCGCTGCGGTAATGGATGCCCCCGTATAATCTTGAAATGCCGGCCTCCAGCGAGGCCTGCCGGAAAGAGGTGAACGAACGGGCGGGGAAACCAAATTCCGTGGAAGAGGTGTCGGTAAAGTGAAAATTATCCCCGTAAATATTCGTCATCACCTCCGCTGCAGCCGCTGAAATTACCGAGTGGCCGCTGGTATAGGATGGAAACGGAGGAGTCTGGATGTACGGAGTCCAGTCAGGGTTCATGTATTTATTGATCACGGTTTCAGGACGGATCATATTGCTGCGGTATTTTTCATCCCAGCAACTGATAAAACCTTCAAACAACGCGATAGATGTTTTCGTGTAGGCGTACACGGTAGCATTGAAATCTGCGCCCGATTTCTTTGCAGCAATGCCTGCAATATTCATCCAGTGACCCGAAGGGGAGAAGCGCTTTGTCGCGAACATGACGTGACCACTCACATTCATTTTAAACGGGTTGTCGTCCCAGAAGTCGGCAATGGCCTTCTGTTCAGGAGTGAGGTGATCTACCACCTCTTTTACCTCGTTCGTGAGCCTGTAGAATATGCCCGTAGTGTCTTTAATATTGAATGCCGGCGGCCGGGACGGAATGCATTCGGAGCTGGAGTCTAAAATCAGTGGCCGGATCTCTTTCCAGTGCGCCTCCATGCCTTGCGCATACATGGGCGGGGTGGGCACCCAACGGCCATCTTCGTCCAGCACGCTGTATTTTTCGGCTGAACGGGTTTGCGCATAATTGTCATTTTTTGCCCAGGCCATCACGGCCTGCGATACTGTATCGGCGAATGCTTTGGAGTTGTTGATCACCTCCGATGGTGCGCCAGCATCATCGGCATCTGCAATCAGCTTTTCATAATATTCCATCATGCTGCCTTCAGGGAAAGTCACCGCATTGCCGACCTTAGTAAACGCAAGCATGGCAGCCAGCGGGTAATCGATCAGCCCGCCTTTCCAGGAGGGCATCGCAGGCATGCTTTTAATCTGGCCGACCAGCGATCGGTAACTGCTATCGGCACCGGCAGCGATTACCTGGTAGGCGGCAATATTTGCGTACGCATAACTCCTGGAACCGATCATCGGCGGAAAGTTATTTTCCAGTACGATGTCATTTAACTTCTTCACCGTTTTACAATACAGTAACGGGTCATCGGTAAAGGTTTTGTAGCTGTTATTGTTCTTACATGACTGTAATAATATTACTGGCATTATTAAAGCCAGGGAAAAGCGCATAAAATAATTCATAGTAGAATAGATACCGGCACGGAATAGTGCGGAGACGATGAAAAAATATCATAAAT
>JBBSSY010000030.1:0-12488 GCA_038241595.1 Chitinophagales bacterium
ACGACCGCCTTTAAAAAATTTGCTTTGAAGGCGCTGCCGTTCAAATTTGTCCAGCCGTCCCGAGTCTTCGTCTACACGTGCCCGGTTGGTGGCAGAAAAATCAAAATTGAGCGAGCGCGTTAAGTCCCATCGCAGGTTGTACAACCGGTCGAACGTAAAGTACTTGTCAAAAGTTTCAGGCAGTACACTTTTAGGTCCGCCAACATTTCGTGGGCGGAAGGCACCAAACTGGCGGTTTACATCTGCCCGGAAACTCAGCAGCGAGGGGCTCGGGTTAAAGTTGAATTCGCGGACAAGGTCAAACCACGGCGATTTAGATTTAATCGTGTTCTTTAACGGTTCGATGAATCTGGGGGTTGAAATAAAATTATAACCCAGACCGCCACGCTGCCGCACCGTTTCTTCGCTTTCGATCAGCGGGTTGTGCCGCTCCGTTCTGGTATAGGAATAACTTACGTCAAAATTCTCGATGCTCCATATCCGCTGCTTTTTTCCGGAGGTGTTCATCTTCTTTACATTGGTAAAGTTGACCGTGGTCGTGTTAATTACATCCACCGCCTCCTGCCTGATGGAATCACGTTGAATGGCTGGCGCGCCGATCAGCTTATCTTTTAACTTAATATCGAGGTCGTAAGGATCGTATTCGGGCGTTGTCAGGATCTGTGACACACCTGCATACACCGGGATTGATAATCCCACCTTTGCCGGCACCAGCTTGCCGAGCTCAAGATTCGTTGCCAGGTCAAACTGGGTGAAGTCTTCCCTTGATCGTTCATTTACCCGCTGTTCCAGCGTGCCGAAACCGCGACTTTTAACATTGCCCGAGAATGACAGCGTTCCCAGGTCGGCGAGTTTCATGTCCACCCTTCCCAAAGCGGCCCAGCCGCCTTTTTCATCGATGGATGACAATCGCAATTCATTGAACCAGGCTTCGGTACAGGCGGTACCTGCTGATATATTTTGTACCCCCATAAAGAAACCACGCACTTCGCCCAGGTTTGGATTGCCGAGGATGGCGTACGTAATGCCATTTACATCCATGTGCCTGAAGTACTGGGTTGGCGGCTGCGTATTGTTTCGCAAGACCTTCAATGAACTCAGGCGACTCAAATCGAGGTCCAGTTCATTGGACAACGGCCAAACCAGTGAATCCCGGTTCTGGCCGGCGAGGGTGATTTTAAGGGGGATCTTTATTTCGTAAAAATTATTGATAAAATCACTTCCGAACCGGATCACGGCCACCAGGCTTCTGTCTGTCAGCGGGCTGGCGCCGATCACACTTTCAGCGTGCACAAACATTTGCAATTTGCCATACTGACGCAGATCGAGGTTCAGCGTTTTGAAAACGCCACGGGTGTCGTTGCTGGCCAGGTTACAGATCTGCATGCTCAACGCCTGCTCGTTCTGCAGGATGTTGACATTGTTATTACTGAGTTCCTGCACCCGCTGGATATCCGGCGGAATCACGTAAGGCACGGGGCTGCGGCGGCTGTTTTCTTCTACATTTACAGCGAGTACATTAAAACTGGTGTTCGCGTTGGTAGGCAGGGGCTTGTACAGCCCGGTGGTGTCGACCGAAAATGTAAAACGACGCCACTGGTTACGCACCAGTTCCAGTTTTGCAAACCGGCAGATAGTCGAATCTTCGAAATTGGTCATGAACATGCGGATAAACCGGATGGATTTGAAATCGGGGATATTGCCTACTTTCTTTTCATACTCCGCGATCGGGATCCGGAACAAATACCATTTCTCTTCCGCTGAACCAGGGATATCCGATGTCAGTCGCTGCATATCGGTGATGTAATTCTGCCCTACCTGCAACCGGTTGGGTGTGAGATCCACTTTGTACTGAAAATATTCTTCCAGTTCATTGAGGGTATTGTCACGGTTGAGGTCTTCCTGGTCAGGGTATAAGGTAAAGGCCGTGGTGATTGTTGAATTGTTGGCGGCGATCGGCGAGTTGCCCTGCGGGCTGTTGATGTTTTTATAGCGTTCGAGAATACCGGCGCGCTGGGCGTCATAATCCTGATCGCGGTAATTTTTAAAATCATCGCTGGACGGGTCATTAACCGCATCCAGGTACACCTTGGAATTCGCGCCGAAATTGGCCCGAAGTTGGTTGAGGTATGCCTGGAAGTGGACACGCTCGGCGTCATTGTCCAGTCCGTCAAAACCCACATCCTGGTAAGGGCGGTCACTGGGATCGTTGCTAAATGCCTGCGTAACCTGTATCGGGTTTGATGGCACCTTGCCCCAGACCGTGGAACTGTCCACTTCCGCCTTTATATTTGGAGTCGGCAGCCCGTTTTCAAAAAAGCGCCGTCCATCTTTCAATACATCTTCAGAAATATTACCCAGGTTAAAATACAGCTGCCCACCGGTGCTGGTCGGTTTTTTAAGAAAGGGATCCTGCATCCAGAACTCAATGAATTCAACATTGCCTGTTTCAAAATCCACCTGGTCTACGGCGCGCATGATGCCACCCCAGCGCTGTTTCGGATTGTTTAATCTACCGCTGGCGTCGACGGTGCCGGTACGTGCATCATAATTATACGGGCCGCGGGTGGTCGGGTAATAAGCCAGGTCGAATGTCACGATCTGTGCCTGCCCGAATTCAGGTGTCTTTGCCGGGTAAAGTTTTTGCTGGTTTAATGCATGGATACGCGGGTCGGTAAAATAATCTGCGCCGAGATCGCGCACCGGGTTGTTGCTACCACGAGGATCCTGCAGGTTGGGTTCAATATTATACCAGGCGATCTTCGCCCGATTAAAACCATAGGGCAGCGAGTCAGCCAGTTCCGCTTCAGGGAACAAGCCGTTCTTTTGCGGCGCAGAAGCCAGGGACCAGCTGATCAACGGAAAGCGAAGATCTATGTTATTGCGGGTACCTTCAAAGTCATCGATATAAATGAGGCCGTTATTGCCTTTCCCGATCTGCGGCGGGTGACCCGGTTTCAGCAACGCACCTTCACCATAGGCGGTGATGGTACTCATTTCAGTAGTATGATAAAAAGGCAGCTTGTCGAGCCAGCGGGTGAGCTTGGGAAATTCGGAGCGGTAGCTGAAATCGAGCCCGTACATGGTATTGCGGATCGGGTCATCGTTGTAATTCATCTTCGTGAAGAACGGCCGTTCGCCGAGGCGTACTAGCGAACCCCCGAAATTGAGCGATTCTTTCGCGGTATTTTTCATCTGGTAGTCCAGACGCAGTCCCAGGAAGTTACGCTGCTGGATGCCAAAACCTGCATTGTTTTCGAACTGTACATTTACCGGCACACCGGAGTTTACGATCGCCTGGTTGATGACTTTTACCGTACCCAGGTTGTAGTCAACGGTGTAATCAACGCCTTCCACCAATGCCCGCCCACCGGCTGAAACCGTTACAGATCCCTGCGGCACATTAAAGGCGCCGAGTGATATTTCTGAACTCGACTGACCCTTGGCGGACCCGCTCAGGATGAACCGGTCAAGGTTCGCATAGGTTTTGGCGATCTCCTTGATGGTATCATACAAAGGGTAATAAATATATTTGTTTTTCAGATCCTGCGTCGCCCCCTGGAACGCGATCGAGTCCAGGTCATGGCCGAAAGGTTCCAGCAGGGGAAAGATCACCCTCGCCTGGCTGGAGATGATCGTAAACCCCTCGATATAATCAAAGACCCCATCCGGTTGCGGGTCACGCTGGTTATTCAACCGGTCAAGGTTCAGCACGGAGATCAGCGGGATGCCGGCTTTAGGCCCTTCAGGCAAATATCTTTTCTGGCCGAGACTGGGTTCTTCGTACAAGATATTCAGCTTGAAGTCTGCCGCCTGTACGCTCGACAGGTAGCTGTTGTCTTTTGTTTTCAGGGCGTACACATTCTTCATCATCAGGTCCCAGATCGGCAGGTTGGGCCGTTGCGAGGTGGCCTTCAATAATTTCAGGAACAGCACTTTTTGGGTGCCCGACGACGCAATGGTGGTATCGGGCGCTACATCCAGTGAAAATTCACCCACCTGGTAAATTTTGCCGTTGTAACTGTACTGGTACGCAACCCCAAGTACCTCATCAGATTGTAAGGGCTGGTTTAAAGACAGGAAACCGATCTGGGGGTTGAAGTAGTAATCCGTCGGACTCAGTTTGCGGGCAAAGGTTTTTTCAAAATCCTGCACCGGCGTCAAACCGAGCGCATTCAGCTTGGACGTGATAAACGATGAACTTCGGCTACTCGGGTCATTAATGATTTTCCGGTACAGGTCATTGGCATCATTGAACGGGTAATCCAGGTTGGTCTGCGAATTGATCGTGGGTGGCGGCTGGAACGGCGTTCGTTCACCAAGGTCCATCAATGCCACGATGTCCCGCGTGTCCGTCGTGGAGCCGTTGCGGTTGGTTACCCATACCTCAATGCGCATGATCTGCACGAGTGACGTAACGGCCGGCAGGCTGGCCATCGCCTTGTTGTAGTTTTTACGAAAATATTGCCCCAGCAAAAAATGCCGGTTCTCTTCATAATCATCTGCCCTGAATTCAAAAATGGAAGAAGCAGAACCGCCCTGCAAACCCAGTGACTGCCTTTCTGCGCGCTGGTTCGCGAGAACACCGGTTATAAAGAGTTTGCCAAACTGCAACTGCGTTTTTAAACCAAACAGCGATTGTGCACCCGGTATCAGCGAACCCTTCGAGGTAAAGGAGACATTACCCGCTTCGATGCGTTTGATGATTTCATCGTCGGTACCCGAGTAATCGAGTTTCAACTGGTTCTCAAAGTCGAAGGTAGCGAGCGTGTTGTAGTTGATGGGCAACTTAAGTTTATCGCCGATATTGGCGATAACGCTCAGGTTGGCGTTCATGTCAAAATCAAAGTTGCCGTTCTTGCGGGCACGTTCAGGCAGCGTTGGGTTCTTTATGTTTTGTCCCTGGTAACCGGCAAGGATGTCGATGTTTCCTTGTGGCCGGATCTCCACCTTGCCATTGCCGAATATCCGGTTAAAAAGATTATCGGTTACGGACAATTTAGGTTTAAGCAGTTTTTTGTTCAGCCCGCTGAGTATGTTCGACCGTTTTTTAAAATAGTCATTTTCATCTTTACGCGCCTGCAACCGCATAAATTCGTCAAACGTGAGATAGGTCGGCTTCCGGTAATAAAAGCCGCCCACTTTTTCAATAATGTAATACTGCCTGGTAAGGGGGTCGTATTCAATCGAATCTTTGATATTCGATGGGTCCTGCAGGTCGAAGGGGTTATTTCCGGGTGATGATATTTTGTCGCCGCGACGGTCGCTGAGTGGAAACTTAAGGGTATCGGAAAAAATACCCCTGGCTGAAGTGTCCTGGAATAGATTCCGGGCTTCTGCAGAGCAAAAAAAGAATGTTACCGCGGTTAAGATAACCGACGTACGTAAGATATTTAGGAAGAAGATCAAGTCTTTTTCTCCAGTAATTAGTTAGGTACAAGTCAGGGGTCGATAGGCCTACAAAATTTTTAATGCTTGTTTGATGATGTCTTCAACTTTCTCATTTGCAGGCCCTGAAGATGATATTTTTCGGAGTGCCTGTTCAGCCATAGGCCTTGCAATGCCCAGTGCGATCAACGCATTTAACGCATCCTGTTCTGTTGTATTGTTAACTGCCGGATAAATATTTGCCTCCAGCGACTGTTTGCTCAGCTTGTCTTTGAGCTCCAGGATAATACGTTCGGCAGACTTCTTACCGATGCCTTTGATACTTTCCAGCAATTTTGTGTTGCCCTGTACAATGGCACGCGCGATTTCTTCCGGCTTCAGCGACGACAACATCATCCGGGCCGTAGAAGCGCCCACCCCGCTGATACTGATAAGTTTGATGAACATTTCCTTTTCTGCCACTTCAAAAAAACCATACAGGGTGTGGGCATCTTCTTTGATATGTAAAAAAGTAAACAGGACGCCCTTTTCCAGCGACTGGATGCTGGAATAAGTATTGAGGCTGATCAGTACTTCATAACCGACGCCATGCACATCGACGTGAACCGTCGCAGGCGTTTTATTTATAAAGTCTCCTTTCACATAAGCGATCATGGCTGCGAATATAGTGTAAAGTTCGTTTTTTCGACGGCTATTTCCCCAGGCGCGATATTCACCTCCCGCGCACTTCGTTTACCACTGGTGCCGGGCCGGCAACTCAAGATTTTCATTGCATTCCGTTAAATCAAGTGAGGTTTCCAGACTGTTTGAGGTAAACTTCGTAATGTTATCTTTTCATTTACTTTTACAAAAATTTTTCGCCAAATCAACGATCCCTAATGACCCAAAAGATTACCGCTGCCATCACCGCAGTAGGCGGATTTGTTCCGGAAGACAAATTAACCAATGCAGACCTCGAGAAGATGGTTGACACAAACGATGAGTGGATTCGCAGCCGCACCGGTGTTGTGGAGCGCCGTATCCTGAGAGGCGAAGGCAAGGCGACCTCCGACCTCGCTGTACCGGCAGTACTGGATCTTTGTAAAAAAAGGGGCATCGATCCCTCAGAAATCGATTGCCTGATCGTGGCTACCGTAACGCCGGATATGTTTTTCCCGGCCACGGCCAATAGAGTGTGTGGAAAAGTGGGTGCCGTAAACGCGTGGGGTTTCGACGTCAGTGCGGCATGCTCCGGTTTTTTATTCAGTCTTACCAATGCGGCGGCGCTTATTGAAAGCGGCCGTTATAAAAAAGTAGTACTCGTCGGCGCCGATAAAATGAGCGCCATCGTGGATTACACCGACCGCACTACCTGTATTCTCTTTGGCGATGGCGCCGGCGCAGTTTTGCTGGAACCGAATTCCGATGGATATGGGGTGATGGATAGTTTACTTAAAACCGATTCCATCGGTCAGGAATTTTTGTATATGAAAGGCGGCGGCTCTGCCATGCCTTCCAGCATCGAATCCGTCACCAGCAAACAGCATTTCATGTACCAGGCTGGCCCTTCCGTTTTTAAGTTCGCGGTAAAAGGCATGGCCGACGTATCATACGAGCTGATGGAAAGAAATCATTTGACCGGTGCAGACATCGCCTGGCTGGTACCCCACCAGGCCAACAAGCGCATTATCGATGCCACCGCCAACCGGATAGGACTATCACCAGACAAAGTCATGCTTAATATTCACCGCTACGGCAATACCACTGCGGCTACCATTCCTTTGTGTTTGTGGGATTTCGAGAACAATATCAAGAAAGACGACACCATCATGCTCGCTGCCTTCGGTGGCGGTTTTACCTGGGGCGCAACGTTGGTAAAATGGGCTTATAACAGCTAGTTTACGTTGAACGGAAACTAAATCATATCCACAATAACCATTCGATTAAAAAATACAGCCCATGGTTCAAAAGACCATTTAAAATCAGAGTTATAATCAATCTTTATAATTACCGGACCTTGATTAATCCAGGCCTGTGGGGGAACTCCTACTTGACAATTTTTAAAGGTATAAACGAACGTTATATTTTTATACTTTTCATCTATATAAAAGATATAAAATTATTTCAGATTTTGGTACTCAAGTTTTGCACTGATTGCCATCTCCAAAGCAACCGGCAATACACCAGCCTTGTCATCAATGGCCCTGAACTGTTCCACGCTTGTATCCCATACGAAAACATCTTTGGGCCCGGCGTTTATACTTACATAGTATCGCACCTGGTCGTTAAAAAAGAACGGTTCAAACTCTATCCTGTATGGGATGGCATCCACCAGCAGGTTAAAATATCTCTCATTATTTTCTGCCGCTTTTGTTTGATCTATAAGCGGAGGAACACTTTCTTCATTTTGTTTATTATTGTCCATAATATTTTATTTTATCACAAGTTGATTGTCTACTTTTTTAGGATGAAGTGTATTTAAATCACTCATTAAAGATTGAAGATTGGTCCTGTCAATACTTCCCCTAAGGGTTATTGAACCCGAAACAACGTCAGCCTCTACACCGGGATATTTAGTAATAATCGTTTGAACGGATGTTCTTAACGTCATGCTAGTAGAATTATCTTTGACGATACTATTTTCTACTTTCTGAACACCGTTTATCTGCTTAATCTTTGTTTCTATATCGGCAGCACAATTATCGCCTTCACACATCCCGCTTAATGTAACCGTGCCATCTGTTACACTGGAATTAACACCTGCATAATTTTTATTGTCTTGCAGTTGTTTAATTACGTCAGCCCCTATTTGTTTATCATCTGGCTTGTTATTACAAGATACCACAACTGATAGAATAAAGGTAATCGTGACTATGAGTTTACATTTAAGCATGTTTATTCTTTTGTTTACTTATCAAAACCTATAATCATGCCAGTAAAAACCAGGGGGAGTTCGTTGAAAAGCGTAGCAAATAATCTAAAACAGTTAAAATGACGGGTAATCTATACCGTTTGAATACATTAAGAACATAGGCTATATATCTTTTATTTTCTACAATTCACATAAGCGCTTTTTAAGCGCCTGTGGCAGCTTTTGGTGCAGATGGGCATTTTCTTGCTCACTATGTATGCATGGCTCAATGGTGATACTTTTAAACGTAGCCCTTTAAACTCTTTTAGTCCCGGCATAAAGCTCATATTCCATTAACCTGCAATCAATTTTCCCGGTATAAAACTCGATTCGGCGGCTGGTCTTCAAGCCAATCTTTTTTGCGAAATCGAGGTTGCCAGTGAATATATAACCGGTATATCCGCGGCATTTCTTCTTTAGAAAATCGCCTATGCGTGAATAGGTGGCGCCGAGTTCGATCAGCACACCGAGGCGCTCACCATATTCCGGGTTGAAAAACACCACGCCCCCGCCATCGTCGGGTACCTGCGTGGCTTCAAAATCACAAATTTCAAATTGTATGTATTGTGCGACACCGGCAATGCCTGCGTTTATTTTTGAAATGTTGACCGCATCTTCGCTGATGTCCGTCGCCACGACCACCAGTCCCGGAATATCGATCACCTGGTCATCCAGTTTGCGGCGTTCGTCATTGTAGTATTCATCGCGGTAACCATTGAGGTGCATAAAAGAATAATTGGAACGGAACAAGCCGGGGCTTCTGCATGTAGCCAGCAGCAAGGCTTCGATTGCCAGCGTACCCGAGCCGCACATGGGGTTGATAAATGGCGACTTCCGGTCCCATTTACTCGCCAATAGTGTGGCTGCTGCCAGCGACTCCAGCATGGGTGCTTTGCCTGGAATTTTACGGTAACCATGTTTGGCAAGCGTTTCCCCCGACGTATCTATGAATAGCTCGGCGGTAGTATCCTTCCAAAAAAGGTGAATGACGGTGCGATCGGCCAACGGTCCGGAATCCGGCCGCCTGCCCGTTTTTTCCCGCATGCGATCTACGATTGCATCCTTTACTTTTACATTGGCAAACATCGAGGTGCGGATCGTCGGGTGATCCACATTGCTGGTGACCGAGAAATAGCTTTCTTCCCAAAAAATCGACTCCCAGGGCAAGGCAAGCACATTAGCATAAATATCGTCGGGACTGTCCGCGGCAAATTCTTTGAGCGAATACAACACCTGGCTCGCACAGCGAAGGTTCAGGTTGAGCCGGATGGTGTCGATGATGGTTCCAAATAATTCAACACCGGTCGCAAAGTGACGCACTTCGGTAAAGCCGAGCGCGATTACTTCCTGCTGCAGGTAGGGCGACATGCGTTTGCTACAGGTGATAATTATGCGGGACGGCGTTGTAAATAGTTCCATGACGGGCTATTGAGGTAAGAAAAGCTAAACATCGCTATTTATTACCAATGTGTAGCCGGTTATTTTTTCAAATCCGCTACTTTTGGGCTTCAATTAATTATTAATTATGCCGGACAATTTTGAGATCACCGGGTTCAGTTCGCTGGCCGTTCACGCCGGCCATCAGGAAGACCCGATGTATGCGCACCTGACACCCATTTACGCCACATCAACTTTTACTTTCGACACGGCAGAACAGGGCATGCGGCGCTTCGACAACAAAGAACCAGGTTACATTTATACTCGTTGGGGGAATCCAAATTTTACCGAGGCGGAAGAAAAGGTTTGTGCGTTTGAATCGTATGGGTTAACGGAAACCGACGGCAGGCCGCTTGTCCTGAAGGCTTTACTACATGCCAGCGGACAAGCAGCCATGACCACCATGTTCCTGGGCAACCTCAAGTCGGGTGACAAGGTACTGTCGCATTATTCACTCTATGGCGGAAGCCACGAACTCCTGCATAAAGTAATGCCTCCACTGGGCATCGAACCGGTAATCCGCGACCTGCGGGATCTTTCCGTGGTGGAAGACATCCTGAATAATGACAGCAACATTCGTTGGATTCACCTCGAAACGCCGGCTAATCCAACGCTGCAGTGCGTAGACATCGAGGAAATTACCACCCTTGCGAAGAAATACCAGGTAACGGTATCCGTTGATAATACTTTTGCCACACCATACCTGCAGCAACCGTTCCGGTTCGGCGTCGATTATGTATTTCACTCGACCACCAAATTCCTCAATGGCCACGGTACGGCTATTGGCGGTTTCCTTGTGGGGAAGGATATCGAAAAGATGAACACCACCATCCTGAAATGGTACCGGCTGCTGGGCGGCAATTCAAATGCCTTCGACGCCTTCCTGTTGCTGAATGGGATGAAGACCCTCGAATTACGGATGGAACGTCACTGCCACAACGCGATGGAAGTAGCGACTTACCTGGACCAGCATGCGTCGGTAGCACGGGTTCATTATACCGGTTTAACCAGTCATCCTGATTATTATACGTCTGCAAAACAAATGCGTCATCCAGGCCCGATGATGAGTATTGAGCTGACTGGCGGTCTCGAAGCCGGCAAACGATTTATCGATCAGCTAAAAATGTGTACCCGCGCCGTTTCACTCGGCACCACCGATACGCTGGTATCGCACCCCGCTAGCATGACGCATTACGGCGTACCAAAAGCAGAGCGGGAAAAATTCGGCATCACCGATGGCCTGATCCGGATGAGCATCGGCATCGAAAATGTACACGATATTTTAAATGATGTAAACCAGGCTTTGGGGAAAGTTTAAGGTTTAAAGTTTAAAGTTGTTTAATTAAAACTTTTAAACTGATTTTTATGCCGGGCGCTTTTTCCATCCCCTGTGGAGTTGGCGTACGTTTTTTAACCCGGCAACAGCTCGCAAACATTAATAAAGAATTTATTTTCAATGGAAATAACGATCCGCCGGGCGATACGTCAAGATTGCGCCAGGCTGCTGGAACTGGTCAACGAACTGGCCGTTTTTGAGCGTGCGCCGGACGAGGTCTCCGTGTCGCTACACCATTTTGAAGAAAGCGGGTTTGGCGCAAACCCGGTGTACTGGGCATTCGTGGCAGAAGTGGGGGGCAAAGTGGAAGGATTCGCTTTGTACTATGTTCGCTATTCAACCTGGAAAGGACAGCGCATGTACCTGGAAGATCTGCTGGTCACCGAAGAAATGCGCGGGAAAGGTTTGGGGAAATTATTATTCGAGCGGCTGATCGAAGAAGCAAAAGAAAAAGAATTTAAAGGGATGGTTTGGCAGGTACTTGAATGGAACGAACCTGCCATCAATTTCTACAAGAAATACCACACCGATCTCGATAGCGAATGGGTAAATTGCAGCCTGTGTTTTTGATAACAAAGGTTACTGCACACCATTCACCAACATACTGCGATCAATTTTCATGACCAGGCCCTGTAACACCTTGCCCGGCCCTACTTCAGTAAAGTTTGTGGCGCCATCAGCGATCATCGCCTGCACGCTTTGCGTCCACCTGACCGCACCGGTCAACTGGTCGATGAGATTTTGTTTGATTTCTGCCCGGTCAATGACTGCATGAGCTGCTACGTTCTGGTATACCGGGCAAACAGGCTGGTTAAAGGACACACTTTCAATCGCCCTTTGCAAATCGGCGCGTGCCGGTTCCATCAAAGGGGAATGAAAAGCGCCGCCTACCGGCAGTACCAGGGCACGTTTCGCACCAGCCGATTTCATACGCTCACAGGCAAGCCCAACGGCTTTTACCGAACCTGAAATAACCAACTGGCCGGGACAATTGTAATTAGCCGGCACGACCACTTCGCCGGTCTCTGCCGTTACGTCTTTACATATTTGTTCTACGATGGCGTCATCCAGCGCGAGTACCGCAGCCATGGTCGACGGATTAAAATCACAGGCTTTTTTCATGGCGGTCGCCCGCACAAAAACGAGTTGCAGCGCATCCTCAAAGCCGAGTGTTCCATTGGCCGTTAGTGCAGAGAATTCGCCAAGTGAATGACCGGCCACCATATCAGGAACCGGGTGATCGATGGACTGGTATGCAATGACTGCATGCAAAAAAACGGCAGGTTGCGTTACATTGGTCTGCCGAAGGTCCTCATCACTGCCATTGATCATCACCTCCGAGATTTTGAAACCCAAAATCTCGTCCGCCCGTTCCAGCAGTATTTTTCCTGCCTCTTTCTCAACCAGGTGTTTGCCCATGCCGGGGTATTGCGAGCC
>JBBSSY010000031.1:0-12327 GCA_038241595.1 Chitinophagales bacterium
ACCATCCGCGTGCAAAATACCAATGGTCTGTTCGGTTATTCGCGCAACCCGCAGCAAAATTTCGTGTACGATGCGAGTTATGTAAAACTGCGTGAACTTAACCTGACTTATTCTTTTCCATCAACTGTGGTAAAAAAGATTGCTCCATTTAAGGGACTCGCATTTTCTGTTATCGGAAGAAATTTATGGATCATCCACAAAAACCTGCCTTATGCCGATCCGGAAGAAAATTTAAGTTCCGGCAATGCACAGGGATACCAGAGTGGTGCATATCCAACTACCAGATCGATCGGAGCTAATCTTAAACTGACATTTTAAACTGATTTTTATGAAGCAATTTCTTTATATCGTGCTGACCTGCGTTTTGTTGGCAGGTTGCACGAAGAACATCGAGAGTTACAACATCGAGACCAAAAAGGCTTCCAGCGCACCGGCTTCCACGATGTATGCCAACGCAGTCAGGAATCTGACCGATGCGCTCACGAGTGGCAATGTAAACACCAATGTATTGCGTTTGACCGTCCAGCACTGGTCTACAACCACGTATGCAGATGAGCCAAACTATGATTTTACCACCCGTAGCATTCCCGTTACCTGGTGGCGCATCATGTATAGGGATGTATTGTCTGATCTCGCAGAAGCAAAACGTCTCGTAGCGGCGGATCCACTGACGCTTGATGCAGTAAAAAAGAACCAGACTGCACTGATTGACATCATGCAGGTATATACTTACAGCGTACTGGTGAATACGTATGGAGATGTGCCTTATTCCGAGGCAATTGACATTACGAAGCTGTTTCCAAAGTACGATGATTCCAAAACCATTTATGACGACCTGCTGGTTAGGATCAGTGCAGATATTGCTGCACTTAGTGAAACCGCTACCGGCTTTTCATCCGACCAGGATATCATTTACGGTAATATCAGTTCAGTAAATCCCGGAGAAACACCTATTAAGGCCTGGATGAAATTTGCCAATTCATTGAAAATGAAACTGGCGATGACCATCGTTGATTCAGATCCGGCCAAAGCGAAAACCGCTTTCGAGCAGGCTAGCCCTCTGGCGTTCACATCTTCACTGAACAATGCCATTTTTAAATACCAGAACGCCACACCAAATACTAACCCGCTTTGGGTAGACCTGGTGCAGAGCAGACGACAGGATTTCATCGGCGACGCTACGCTGATCAATCGCATGAAAGCAGTCGCTGACCCGCGCCTGACCGTATACTACAAACCCAATGCTGCAGGCGATTATGTCGGTGGAATCCAGGGTGCGCTGAATACTTATGCACTGTTTGCCAAACCAAGCGACAAGATCTCCCAAATAGACCTCCCATCCCTGTTACTTGACTACGGTGAAATTGAATTTTTTCGCGCAGAAGCCGTAGAACGCGGATTTGCCATCACCGGTACCGCTGCCGAGCATTATTCAAATGCCATCCGGGCTTCTATCGCTTACTGGGGTGCAACCGGGGCAGATGCCTATCTTGCCAATCCAGCGGTAGCGTACGCCACTGCTGCGGGTACCTTCAAGCAAAAAATTGGCGTACAGAAATGGATCGCCCTGTACAACCGGCCTTTTGACGCCTGGACAGAGATAAGGAGACTAGACGCACCAACCTTACCCCTGCCGTTGACGCCGAGGTCAGGTTTTCCGAACCGCCTGACATACCCCATCAGTGAACAAACGCTGAACGGTGAAAACTACACGGCAGCGTCTGCCAAAATGGGTGGTGACAAAGTGGAAAGCAAAATATTCTGGGATAAGTTCTAAGACAGAATTAATTATAATTAAAAAAGGGTCCTGCTTGCAGGGCCCTTTTTAGTGTATTGATTATGTTTTAGTTGCCGGTGGTGGAGTGAAATCAATCATATTATTATAGCTTCGCAAAAAACAACTGATGGACAATAATCCGACACCACCCAACCAGCTCAATATAGAGATCTCTGAAGAAATTGCGGAAGGACAGTATGCCAACCTTGCGGTGATCACGCACTCCCACGCTGAATTTGTGATCGACTTCGTAAACGTGATGCCCGGCACGCCCAAGAGCAAGGTAAAATCACGCATCATCCTCACCCCGCAGCATGCCAAACGTTTTATGAAGGCCCTTATCGAAAATGTCGACCGTTTCGAAGGCATCAACGGTGAGATCCAGGACCTCGAAGCCGTGGAGCTACCGATGAATTTTGGCGGACCGACGGCGCAGGCTTAAGAACAGTTTGTAGTTTGTAGTTTTTGGTTTATAGTTATTTGTTGACTTACTCATTTCTTAAATCTAACACCCCGGTAATCGTTCTTTTTTAAGTAGTTGATAAGTGCATTTATCATTTTACTAATCTCATCAAGTAAGGCAACCATTTCGTTAAACCTGTCACTGGTAATGTAAACTCTGTCCTGCGCACGAAATAACTGTGACCTCGTTTCCATGACGGAACCATGGGCAATGGACAAGAAGTTCATAAATTCCTGATTTCCATTTCGTCCAAATCCTTCGGCAATATTGTCCATGATCGATCCCGCAGCTCCATTAATCTGCTCTCGAAGTTTATAGTCCTTCGAGAATTTTTCATGTTGAATACATTCAAACACAAACTTGTTAAGAATCCTCGCTTTTTGCCACACTTTTAAGTCTTCGAAAGAATTTACTGTCGACATGTTCATTTTTTAAATAACTATAAACCATAAACTATAAACCATAAACTAGATAAGTCCTTCATCAGCGAAACTGAAATATCCTTCTTCGCTTACAATTACATGGTCGATGACTTTGATGTCGAGGTAACGGGCGGCTTCTTTGATTTTAGTGGTCAGGTCTTCGTCGGCCTTGCTGGGACGCAGGCTGCCCGACGGGTGATTGTGACAAAGTATTAAACTTACGGCGTTTTCTTGAAGCGCCTTTTTGAGGATGATGCGTGGGTCAGCAACCGTGCCGGTGATGCCACCCTCGCTGATGATTTCGAAATGGTTGATCTTGTTGGCCCGGTTCAGGAAGACAACCGCGAATACTTCCCTGGTGTAGTCTTTTAACACCACCTGCAGGTAGCTGGCGATGCCACGGCTGTCGCGGACGATGGATTTCCCCATATAACCGCTGGCTTCCCGCCTGCGACCGAGTTCGAGAGCGGCGGCAATGGTAATGGCTTTGGCTTCGCCGATACCCTTCACTTTCATCAGCTCTTTTACCGACAATTTGCCCAGTTCGTTCAGGCTGTTCTTTCCCAGTAAAAGGATTTCGCGGGCGATGTCGACGGCTGTTTTCTCGCGGTAACCGGTTGTGATCAGGATCGCCAGGAGTTCCGAATCACTGAGCGCAGTGGCGGATTTATTCATCAGTTTCTCCCGTGGACGGTCGTCTGGCGCCCAGTTTTTTATGGCATTGCCTTGTGCTTGCATCATCAATGTTAATCCTTACCGCCCGGCAGAAAATGTTTTTTTAACCCTTTTTATATTATTTCTGACTTTTATGCGTTTAGATAAAAATCCCTGAAAAGACCATACTTAAAATTTAATGTTATGAACCAGATCGCCTTACCTACGAAAGGACATTTGCAGGCTTTATTCTTTTGGATCGGCATGTACTGCCTCGCGCTTTGTTTCTCAGTATTTGTGTGCATGTCAGTGTTTTACACCATCAACTCCAAACACAGCGACGATAATAAAAAGAGTACTGGTTTTCACCAAACCGCTATGTTATCCAACGCTATTCTTGCTTCGTCAAAATAGCTGAATTTCCCTGTGTGCTTTTGGCTCCGTTATTTTTTTAATTACCGCCGCGTCGGGGTTTTATGCAGCGATGTTTTATCTTCGCCGCATATCAACTGCCCACATGGAACCAAATGCAAAAATTTTTTCCGGGTCCGGTTCTCAGTATCTCGCGGAGCGCATTGCTCATCGATTCGGGAACCCGCTAGGGAAAATAAATATTCAGAAATTCAGTGACGGTGAAATAGGTGTGGAACTGCTGGAAAGTATCCGGGGAGACTATGTGTTCCTTATCCAAAGTACCTTTGCACCGACCGATAACCTGATGGAATTGCTGCTCATGATCGACGCAGCGAGAAGGGCATCCGCTAATAAAGTAATCGCCGTAATGCCTTATTACGGTTTTTCGCGCCAGGACCGAAAAGACCGTCCCCGCGTAGCCATCGGGTCCAAACTGGTGGCAAACATGCTCGTGGCCGCCGGCGCTGACCGGATAATCACCATGGACCTTCATGCTCCCCAGATCCAGGGCTATTTCGATATACCGGTTGACCACCTTGACTCTTCCGCCATTTTTATCCCCTACATCGAGCAACTTAAACTTGAAAACCTTACCTTTGCCGCCCCTGATGTGGGTAGTACCAACAGGGTGCGGGAAATTGCCAGTTATTTTAACGCTGAAATGGTCATTTGCGACAAACACCGCAAAAGAGCCAACGAGATCGCCAGCATGGTGGTCATTGGCGATGTTACCAACAGAGATATTGTTTTAATCGATGATATTTGCGATACTGGAGGCACCCTCGCCAAAGCGGCGGGACTATTGCGTGACAAGGGAGCAAGAAGTGTACGTGCGTTGTGTACGCACCCGGTTTTAAGTGGAAATGCGTACCAAAACATTGAAAACAGCGTGTTGGAAGAATTGGTGGTCGGTGACACGATCCCGCTGAAACAACAATCGCCTAAAATCAAAGTGATCTCCGTGTCGGACCTGTTCGCCATCGCAATCCGGAATGCACACGAGAACAAAAGTATCACCGGCTTGTTTATACACTCTCAACTGAGGAATAAATAAGTAAATCGTAAACAATAAACAGTTATAAAAATGAAAACAATTACAATCGAAGGACAACTCAGGACCGAACATGGCAAACAAGCCACCCGCCTACTTCGCTCTGAGGACAAAGTGCCAGGTGTAATTTACGGGGGTGCCCGGGAGGTTAATTTTTCTGCGCCTGTTTCTGCATTCAAATCGCTGGTATACACACCGGATTTTCAATTGGCAGAAGTAGCCGTTGACGGTAATAAATATACCTGCATTCTGAAAGACCTGCAATTTGACAAGGTAACCGATGAATTACTCCATATTGACTTACTCGAACTGGTTGAAGACCGGAAAGTAGTGGCCACCCTGCCATTGAAATTGACCGGCGTTCCGGTTGGTGTAAAAGGCGGCGGTAAATTACTGACCAAGATGAAATCGCTAAAAGTAAAAACGCTTCCTAAATTCCTCCGCGAAAATATCGAAGTAGATATCACAGGCCTTGAACTGAACGAAAACATCCGTGTGGAAGATGTGTCGTATGAAAACTTCGAGATCCTGAACTCACCAAGGATTCCTATTGCAACGGTCGTGATGACACGCCAGTTGAAACAGGAAGAAGCTACATCAGATAAAGCACCCGCTGCAAAAGCAGCTCCTGCAGCAAAGCCTGCGGCAGCAAAAAAATAAATGGCACCTTTTTATCGAGAGCCCGGTTTTCAACCGGGCTTTTTTAGTAAAGTTTGTTAATTTCCACTGCAGCAATTTTAATTATTTTTTTCTCTTCTGAAATGAATAAATTTTTAATAGTTGGCTTGGGAAATATAGGCAGCGACTACGAGGGAACCCGGCACAACATCGGATTTGACGTCGTAGAGGCGCTCGTGCATAAACGGGAAGGTTTATTTTCAAGTGATCGCCTTGCGTTTAAGTCGGAAATCCGGTGGAAAGGGAAAATCTTGATCTGCATCAAGCCGACGACTTTTATGAACGGGAGCGGAAAAGCCGTAAAGTACTGGCTGGATAAGGAACACATTGATCTTGACAATATGCTGGTGGTTGTAGACGATGTGGCCATCCCACTGAGTAAACTGCGGCTGCGGCCGGCGGGCAGTCCGGGTGGTCACAATGGTTTAAAAAGTATCGAAGAATTTATTCAGACAGACAAATACCCGAAATTAAGATTTGGTGTTGGGAGTGACTATCCTAAAGGAATGCAGGTAGAATATGTGTTGGGGAAGTGGAATAACACGGAATTGCCGATAGTAAAGGAGAAAATTTTGACATGTGTAGAGATGATTGAACACTTTGTACAAAGTGGAATTACACTAACGATGAATAAGGTTAATAATTTAAATTTCATACTATGATTTATACCGCTGAATATATACTTTAGCAGAATCATGTAAATAGTACGTATTAACGCTATTCATTTAAATGGCTGGGAAGAACAGACGATTAACCCTTAATTAATAATATAACCACCCTGAGATATGAAAATTTTTTGTGTAGGACGTAATTATGTAGCACATGCACAAGAGCTTGGCAATGATATACCGGATGAGCCAATCATCTTTATGAAACCTAAAAGCGCCTTGTTACAAACACATACTCCCTTTTATTACCCGGAATTCACCAACGAATTGCACTACGAATGCGAACTTGTATTGCGAATTTCCAAAAACGGAAAATACATCCAGGAGCGTTTTGCCAATAAATATTATGATGCCGTAACCGTCGGTATTGATTTTACCGCGCGTGATATTCAGAAAGAGTTAAAAGAAAAAGGGTTGCCCTGGGAAAAAGCCAAAGCCTGGGACAATTCAGCGGTCATCGGCAAATGGGTGATGCTGCCGGACATCAAGAATAAGAAAGACATTAATTTTTGCCTCTATAAAAATAAGGAGTTGGTGCAACAGGGCTCTTCGGCCCTGATGATCAACAATTTCGACAATATTGTATCACATATTTCCAATTATTTCTCCGTCAACATCGGCGACCTCATCTTTACCGGCACACCCGCCGGGGTGGGAGAGTGTGTGGTAGGTGATGAACTGGAAGGATTTATGGAAGATGACAGTATGTTCGAACTTGAAGTAAAATAGCGCTTCGTACGGGCTAAGCGGGTAAACAAGTACAATCGTTTACCCAGATGCTTTACCATCATCTCGTCTATTCGTTCAATTCGGCAAATTCTGTACAATCCCTGCATTTTTTTTATAGAAATCATATACTTTTGCAGCCCGTTCGGCGAGGTAGCTCAGCTGGTTAGAGCATCGGATTCATAACCCGAAGGTCGGCAGTTCAAGTCTGCTCCTCGCTACCGCCATAAACCGCGATACATTGTTCTGCAATGATCGCGGTTTTTCATTTTTAGGCCGGTAAATTGTTATAGAGAACAGGTTCAGTCCCCCATATTATTTGTTTTAAAACCGGTTTACGACCACCACCAAATTGCCTGCACATGAAAAGAATGCTCGTATTTTGCTGTCTAACAAGTCTACATGTAATGGCGCAAGAAGGTATCTCCCCAAAATTTTATCCAAAAACAAAAATAACCGCCCAGCAGGATGTTTTCTTCAATACCACCGTGCCCGATCCGTATCGTTGGCTGGAAGATGACAAGAGTGATGAAACAGCAAATTGGGTACAGGAAGAGAATGCCGTTACCGATGCTTACCTGGCAAAAATTCCCTTTAGAAAAGCGCTCAAGGACCGGCTAACCGAAATCTGGAACTATGAAAAGTATTCAGCGCCTTTTAAAGAAGGCGGTTTCTTGTATTATGAAAAGAACAACGGCCTGCAGAACCAGGACATCCTGTACCGTCAGCAGGAAGGCGGGACGCCAGAGGTGTTTCTCGATCCCAACAATTTTTCAGCAGACGGTACTACTTCCCTGACCAATATCGCGTTTACAAAAGACGGGTCCCGCTGCGCCTACTCCATTTCTGAAGGAGGATCCGACTGGGGCAAAATGGTGGTATTGATGACAGCCACAAAAGAGCAGTTGGGCGATACGCTGGTCGACATCAAGTTCAGCGGCATTGCCTGGAAGGGAAACGAGGGTATTTATTACAGCACCTATAATGTGCCAGCCGCCGGCAGCCAGCTTTCGGCGAAAACCGACCAGCATAAACTGTATTACCATGCCATTGGCACGCCGCAGGCGAAAGATGTGCTGGTATTTGGCGGCGAAAAATTGATTCGAAGATATGTGAGCGCATACATCACAGAGGACCAGCGATACCTGGTCATCAATGCAGCCAATTCCACCACGGGCAATGAACTGTATATCCAGGATCTTACAAAACCGGGGTCGCCGGTTATACCGGTTGTAACTGGATTCGATTCCGAACAACGTGTACTTTATTCCAACGGGGATCAGTTATATATTGTGACCAACCTCGGTGCGCCAAATCGAAAAGTAGTGGTTACCTGTGCAGAGAATCCGGGTACTGGTGGATGGAAGGACCTGATCCCGGAAAGAAAATTCCCCCTGACGGCAAGCATGGCCGGTGGGAAAATTTTTGCGCATTACTTAAAAGATGCGGTGTCGCAGGTGTTCCAATTCAACCTGGAAGGAAAGCAGGAAAAGCACGTGGAATTGCCGGGTCTTGGAAGTGCCAATGGCTTTTATGCAAAAGCGAACCAGCAGGAGCTCTATTACAGCTTCAGCTCCTATGTGTATCCGCCAACCATATTTAAGTATGACATTCATTCAGGGAAATCAAGCTTGTTTAAAAGGCCAGTGATTCGCTTCCACCCCGATAAATATGAAAGCCAGCAGGTGTTTTACAAATCGAAAGACGGCACCCGCATTCCCATGATCATCACGCATAAAAAGGGCCTTGTCCGGAATGGAAAAAATCCGACGATCTTGTACGGATATGGCGGGTTTAACATCAGCCTCACACCGGGCTTTCGCGTCTCAAACGTGGTTTTTATGGAAAACGGCGGCGTGTATGCTGTCGCCAACCTGCGTGGCGGCGGCGAGTACGGCGATCAATGGCACGATGCCGGTATAAAATTGCACAAGCAGAATGTTTTCGACGATTTCATCGCGGCGGCCGAATACCTGGTGAGTGAAAAAATAACCGCTTCCAAATTCCTGGCAATCAGTGGTGGTTCTAATGGCGGGCTATTGGTCGGGGCCTGTATGACGCAGCGTCCGGAGCTGTTCCGCGTAGCACTGCCCGCGGTCGGTGTTTTGGACATGTTGCGGTATCATAAATTTACGGCCGGTGCAGGATGGGCGTATGATTACGGCACCGCCGATGACAATGTGGAGATGTTTCAGTACCTGCTAAAATATTCGCCGGTCCATAATGTAAAAGCGTCAACCTGTTACCCGTCTACCATGATCACCACCGGCGACCATGATGACCGCGTAGTGCCGGCACATTCTTTTAAATTTGGCGCAGCATTGCAGGCTTCGCAAGGATGCCACAATCCAACGCTTATCCGCATCGAAACAAAAGCAGGACACGGCGCGGGCAAACCCACCACCATGGTCATCGACGAAACCGCTGACCGCTTTGCATTTCTGTTCTATGAAATGGGGTTGGACTACAAAACACCTTAAATGCATCCACCACGAAGACATTCAAACATGCGCGTCAAGTGTTTTTAACGGGTAGAAAATAAGCGCATGCTTTAAAATTTACTTGGTATATTAGTATAATCAATAAAAAGTTCATGGGATCCTTTTCTTTGATTATGCTTGTTTTGTCTGCTGTGGCATTTTCCGCAGGCGGCATCGCAGTGGCAAAGATCCTCGTAAAAGGAACCAAAAATCCGCAGAAGGGCCTAACCTACGAATGTGGTGTACCTACCCAGGGGTCCAGCTGGATACAATTTAATGTTGGCTATTATTTATTTGCACTGATATTTCTAATTTTTGATGTTGAACTCATATTCCTGTACCCATGGGCGGTCGTGGTTAAGAAATTGGGTTTTGTGGCATTTGGGGAGATCCTCATTTTTCTGTTTGTGTTGTTTATGGGCTTTTTGTATGCGCATAAAAAAGGCGCGCTGAAATGGATCTGAGTATTTTTTAAAAATCAATGTTTTAATCTGTCGAACTTGCCTGACATACCTGACTATATCAATGCTGCTACAAATTTCCCCGGTACGGTTCACCCTACCGCGGGCGGTGGCATTGTCATCAGCAAGCTCGATGAAGTGATTAACTGGGCGCGCTCCAATTCACTCTGGCCACTGGTATTTGGTACCAGTTGTTGCGCGATCGAAATGATGTCTACTGCCGCACCAAAATACGATTGGTCGCGCTTTGGCTTTGAAGTGGCGCGGGCTACGCCGAGGCAGGCGGATGTAATCATTATCGCCGGCACCATCGTCAATAAAATGGCACCGGTATTAAAGCGCCTGTACGACCAGATGGCCGATCCGAAATATGTGATTGCCATGGGCGCCTGTGCCACCAGCGGCGGCCCATTTTTTTACAATACCTATTCCGTTGTTAAAGGTGCGGATCATATCATTCCTGTTGATGTGTATATCGCCGGATGCCCCCCACGACCGGAGGCACTGCTGCATGCGTTGATCACCCTGCAGCAAAAAATTACCCGCGGCGACACCCGCGAACAGATAAAAACCGACAAATCATAAACCCCGCGGATGAACAAAACAAAGGTATGCGTAACCGTTAGTATGAAGAATAAATGACGAACGAAAGCCTGACCATTCAAATCAACGACTGCCTGCCGGGTGCTGTTATAGAAAGCGGCACCGAATGGCTGACCGTTTTAGTTTCACCCAGTGCCTGGAAGCCATTTGCCAGTCAGTTGCGATATTCGCCACTGCTTGAATTTGATTTTTTATTTTGCGTCACCGGTATCGACTGGAAAACACACCTTTCGATAGTCTATCACCTTCGATCTACCGTTCACCACCATACGCTGGTTGTAAAATCATTGCTCGACCGTGAAAATCCTGAAATACAAACCGTGGCAGATATCTGGCGCACCGCCGAGTTTCATGAACGCGAGATTTATGATTTACTGGGTGTCAATTTCCTGTATCATCCCGATCTCCGCCGGTTATTTATGACCGACGATCACACGGGGTGGCCGCTGCGAAAAGACTACGAGGACCCGGTGAATATGATCCGGTTGTGATTGCCAGCACAACTTTATTTGTTATGGAATATTCCGGTTCAGCAACTTTAAACTTTAAACCATAAACCTTAAACTTTCTGAATGTTTGAAGAAGTAGGCACTACCGAAACGGGCGACCTGGTGATCAATATAGGGCCGCAACATCCGTCCACGCATGGTGTGCTGCATCTTGTTGTTACCCTCCATGGCGAAACCATCCGCAACGTGGAGCCACACCTGGGTTATATTCACCGTTCCATCGAAAAAATGTGCGAAAGCCTTACCTATCGCCAGTTTATCTATGTAACCAGCCGGATGGATTACCTGTCGTCTCACATTAACAATCATGGTTGTGCGCTGTGTGTAGAAAAGGGCCTTCAGATCGAAGTACCGCCCAGGGCGCGGATCATTCGTATGTTGATGGATGAACTGACACGCCTGGCCTCGCACCAGTTGTGGTGGGGTGCCATGGCCATGGATGTGGGTGCACTGACGCCTTTCTTTCATTCCTTCCGGGAACGTGAAGCGATCAACGACATCATGGAAGAAACTTGTGGTGCCCGCCTGACGATGAATTATATTGTTCCCGGCGGGGTGATGGCTGATATCCATCCCAATTTCCGACATCGCGTGAAAACATTTGTTTCGTCGTTTCATAGCAAAATAAGTGAGTACGATGAACTGGTCACCGGCAACGTTATTTTCCAAAGCAGGATGAAGGGTATTGGTTATCTTTCCAAAGCGGATGCCATCTCTTATGGCTGTACGGGGCCTACCGCCAGGGGAAGTGGCGTAACCTGTGACATTCGCAAATACGCGCCTTACGAGGATTATGCAAAAGTGCAATTCGACGAGGTGATCGAAAGCGGTGGTGACTGCTTTGCGCGGTACCTGGTGAGGTTGCAGGAAATGAGGCAGTCCTTATCTATTATTGATCAGTTAATCGACCAGGTTCCGGAGGGGGAGTTTCAGGCTAAGACAAAGGCTGTATTAAAGTTACCCAAGGGTGAATTTTATTCCACTGTAGAAACTGCCCGTGGCGAATTTGGTGTATACATCATCAGCGAAGGAGGAACCACACCCTACCGGATCAAATTCAGGTCACCGGGTTTTTCAAATTTATCGGCACTGAATCATATGGCTAAGCAGTACAAACTCGGCGACCTCGTAGCCATCATGGGTTCGCTTGATTTGGTGATTCCGGATATAGACAGATAGGAAAAGTTTAAGGTTTGTGGTTTGTAGTTTATGGTTAACTATTCCCACAACTATAAACTATAAACTATAAACTACAAACTTACTTGACGAGTTTTTACGATATCATTTCCTCCTTTCACGTCTGGCTAAACAGTACCATGCCTGCGCAACTGGCTACGGCGGTGGAATATTTGTTGGCGGGGGTGGCGGTTATTACGCTTTTTGCCGTGCTGGGACTGGTGTTGGTATTGATGGAAAGGAAA
>JBBSSY010000032.1:0-12312 GCA_038241595.1 Chitinophagales bacterium
GATGGTTTTACAATTAACAAAATGCTTTCGTTTCCGGTAATGGTTACTTTTTGTCCTTTCTCAATAATGTCCTCCGACCTGGCATCCCAACGGGTTCCTTTAAATTCGATCTTGCCATTTTTTCCAGGACCAATGTAGGTATCGGCTATCCCCGTTTTTCCCAGAAATTCATCTTCTATTTCACTCGTCTGACTCCTGCTCCACATAATTCGTTTCACCCATTTTCTAAAGAAAAGGATGGAGAGCACCGAACCCACCGTGAAAAAAATTAGTTGGGCATTAACGGAAAGATCCATCACCAGGGTCAGTATGGCCACCAGCCAGGCGCCCACGCCAAAAAAGAACAATATTAAACCTGGTAAACCAAACTCGAGGACGAAAAACACGAACCCCGCTATAAACCAGATCACGGCGGCATTATAAATGATTTCCATTGGCAGCTTGTTAAGGTGACGGTCACGAGGGATTTCGTTCAAATCTAGCCTTATTTCGGTTAAAATCCAAGCATGAGGCTGGAAGTCCGTCTGCAACGCTTTGTATTTCAACAACGCTGCTAAATGAAATGCTTCAACTGGATTAAATTTGGCTTATTCCACAACACGCTAGTGACATGCCAGTTGGCAGGCGACGCGTTATTCACTCGTCCTCCACCACCGCTGCCAGCCCGCTACCGATCGTCAATGTAGCGGCTCGCAATTTAGCCTCGAATTTGGGCAGCTCGGCCTCCTCCATTTTCAGCGTAATCGGGTTGGGCAGAGAATGATTGTTTTTTAAATCCACCCCTTCAGAGATATCCTGCCGGCCGGGAAACGGTTTGTTCGTACCGGGATGCACGTAACCGATGGTATTGTTTTTATACGTGATATCACGAAAAACGTCCGGACCCACTTTCGAACCATTCCATACCGCGCCGCCAGCCCACCAGAAACCGCCGGCACTGCCATCGGGATATTTACCGGCAGAAATAATCGTGTTGCCCGTCACTGAAATATCATGCCCGGCATTTACATTGATGCCCGCATTACAGGTAGAAATCACCTGGTTGTTATAAATATTTATATATTGACTCACGTTGCCAACGGTATTGTGCGCGGGGTCGCCCTCCACCGTGATGCCCGAGCCTGTAAACTGGTCAGTAACAGATGACGGGTATGGATATGCGCCACGGATATAATTGTCATGGACCTGCAGGGGTTTTGTTTTATCACCGACCACGTTGCCCAGGTTGATGTTGTCTTCGATGAATGAACTGTCTGGCAGGTTTTCGAAGAGGTTCCAGGCGATTTCCCCGGTAACACCATTTTGATGATCAAGGGTATTCAGGAGTACACCCGCGCGATGCTCGGGACCGATCGTATTGTCTCCGCGACGTTTGTCGGTATTTCGGATGATATTATAGCGGATGATAATCGACTTCGTGTTCTCATCTGAGTGATCGATGTGTACACCGCCGGTATGGTTGATGGTATTGTTTTCGAATACAAGGTACTGCGGATGGTAATCATCGAGGGCACGGCCCCACTGCGCGCCGCGGTTTGGACGCTGGCCGCGGAAGTTGTTATGATGAACCGTCAGTTTCGTGCCACCGACACACTGAATGCCGATGCCGCTGTGTACTATATTGCAACCAGTAATTTCCACCGGCTCGTACGTTTCTATACGGATCGCCGGCACCTGGCTATCATCTGATTTATAGTTGCCTGTATAGGTTCCACCTTTAGTAATTACGATCGGTTCTTTATATTGTGCGCAGCCGGAAAGCGTTACCAGGAGCAGGGTAATTAGTCTCATAGTCCAACATTTTCATTATGTCAGCTGCAAGTTCGCAACCAACCAGATGCGAACGCTTCAAAGGCAAAATAATTGTGAGCCTGTGGACTATCTCCATTCTCCTTTTTGCGCTTTTTTAAACAGGCTGAAGTCGCGGTTGCGATAGCCATGGATGGAAATGACAATAAAAACAAAAATCGAGGCTGCAATGGCGGCAATCGCGATGGGCTGATGCAGGTTCCATTGTTTTACTGCAATGGCTATAAATGCCCAGATACCAACACCCGCTGCTTCGCGCAGGTTGCGCTTTTGTACGAGGTAAACAAACAGCAACGCGGCCACACCAATCAAAATCATGGTCCATAAAACTTCCCCGGCACCACCGCCATGCCAGCCAGTGGATACCAGCCAGGCGGCTATACAGGCAATCGTAGCAACCATCATCCATCCAAGGTATAGAACGATCGGCCACCACACGAAAAAGACAGTCAGTACAGGTTCATCATCCAGTTCCAGACGCAAACGAACAACCATTACCGAAAGACTTATCAGCAATCCAAGGATACAGATAACCGATAAACCGATCTGGTTATTCGTCCAGCAAAATATCCAAAGTGTATTAAAAATATTACTGATCACAAACCACCAGCCTGTGCGCTGGATATATTGCCCGCGATCGCCATTGTTTAGCAGGACCCACTGGTAAATGACGAAACTTATACAGAATAAAAAGATCACGCCCCAGATGGCAAACGCATATCCTGCCGGCGCAAAAAGTGTGTCATACCTGTAACTGACAGACGCTACCGTAACAGAAGAAAATAACCCGGTTGACGACGAATAGTTAACAAATAACATAATAGCCAGGGTGATCGTATTGGCTACTACAAGTGTTTTATTGATGCCATTCATGTGTGTAAGATTTTACCTTCAGGCGGGAAGCACAACGATAAATGCTGCACCCTCGTTTAACGAAGATATTGCATAGATCGTACCATGATGATTCATCGCAATCTTTTTACACATGGCGAGACCGATGCCTGTGCCCGCATATTCTATCTTTCCGTGCAGGCGCTGAAAGATGACAAATATCTGTTCTGCGTATTCCTGGCTGAAACCCACTCCGTTGTCACGGACGGTAATGGCGTGGTAGGTAATTTGGGGCCGCAAATCTTTGTGTTGCTGAACTTCTCCGGGCGATAGAATTCTGGAAGAGATATCTATGTGGAGGCCCGTGCGGTTTTTATTAAATTTAAGGGCGTTTGAGATCAGGTTAGTAAATAGCTGGTTCATCTGGTATGGCACTGCTTCGAGTATGGGCAGATTGCCTATCTGGATGATGGCACCGAGCTGTTCGATATGCAGTTCATGGTCGGTCAGGATCGCGTTGAGGGTTTTATTGAGATCTACTTTTCCATGTTCTTCCTGTTCCCTGGAGAGCAGGGAAAAGCTAAGTAGGTCATGAATGAGCGTTTGCATCCTTTCCGACGAACTGCGGATCTTGTTGATATAGGTCATGGTGTCATCCCGGATTTCCGGTAGTGTCGACTGCATGAAATCGGTAAAGGTGCGGATCTTACGCAGTGGTTCCTGCAGGTCATGCGAGGCCACGTAGGCAAACTGGTTCAATTCTGTATTTGACTGTTGCAACTGCAGGTTGATTTCGGCAAGCTGTTTAGTTCGTTGGGCAACCACTTCTTCGATTTTCTGGTGTGCCAGCACCTGTCCGGTCACATCGATCATTACTGCTAAAACGCCGGAGACCGAGCCATCGGCTTCCCGGAAGGCCTCGAATACCAGGTTCAGGTAAACCAGTTCCGGTTCGCCCTTGCGCAGAAGATTCATAGGTAACCCGTTGCCGGTAAATGTTTCACCAGTTAAAAAGACATTCAACAGCCACTCTTCATATCCATCTCCTTCCGTTTCCGGCAAGCCCTCAAATATCGACTTGTTGAGCAATTCAGTGGACGGTCGGCCAAGCAGTTCGAACATGCGATCGTTTGCTATTTCCACCACGAAATCCCGGCCGCGAGTAATGCACATGGCTACCGGGGCTTGCAGGATAATATTGCGCAGGTTGTGCTCACTTTTTTTCAGTGCATCTTCCGCATTTTTTTGTTCCGTCTTATCGAGGCCGGTTCCGATATAACCCGCAAATGCACCATTGGGCAAGTAACGCGGGCCACCGTTATAGTGCACATAACGGTACTGACCATCCCAGCGCCTCATCCGGACCTCGATGGAATACGTCGTGTGAGAGGAAGTTGCTGCCAGGTACGTAGTCATCAGCTGATCCAGATCGTCCGCGTGAATTACATTTTGCCAGCCGGCGATACCAATGGCCTGTTCAAACGTCTGGCCGGTGAATGTTAACCATTCTTTATTACAATACGTTACACTGCCTGCAACATCAGCCATAAAAATGGTAATCGGCGCCTGGTCGGCAAGCGAACGGAACTGCTCTTCACTTTCGCGGATATTTTTCTCTACCAGCCTGCGTTCGGTGATGTCAAGGAAGGAGCAGGTATACCCGGCGAATAAGTTGTCTGGCGTAAACCGCGCAATGCCTTTTGCAAGCAGCCAGCGGTACTCTTTCAACGCATTCAAAACCCTCACCTCGCAGCTAAAAGGTTCCATCTTCTTTAACGCATGCAGGTAGGTCTCCACGTACAACTCCAGGTCGTCGGGGTGTAACAGGTCCGACCAACCGAAGTAAAGCAGGGTATTACGTTCCCGGCCGGTAAGAATTTCCCAGGCACTGTTAAAGTAATTGGCTTTACCGGTTTCATCGGCGACCGCAATCAATATCTCAGTGCCTTCCGCCATCGAGCGGAATCGTGCTTCGCTTTCTTCAACGCGCTGCAGCGCCATGTTCAGGTCTGTCACGTCGGCCCCCGTGTTGAGTATGCCATAGATCGTACCGTGGACGTCGTACAACGGCGTAAAGCTGTAATTAAAATAAAAAGGAGTCAGTTTTCCATTTATATCAATATCGACCCGCTGATTTTTAGCATGAAAAGCAACACCGGTGGTAAAAGTATCGTGGAGTTGATCAAAAATGGCCTGGTTGTGAAACTCCGGCAACAGGTCTGCGTATTTTTTATGGATGACATCCGAGCCCTTACCCCAAACATCCATCATGGCTTCATTGGCGAGCTCAATACGCATGTCTTCACCGATATACACCCCAATTGGGAACGAAGCACTTTCAACCAGCGAGCGCGCGTGTTGTTCGCTGGCCTTGATGTTTTTGTTTGACAGCACCTGTGCAGTAACATCCTGTAGTACCCCCGAAAACGTTTGCGCCACCCCGTTGGTATACTGAACTTCCCCGATCGAACGCAGGTATTGCGGCGTACCCGTTACCTGGTGGACGATACGAAAAATCTGGTCGTGTTTGCCGGCCCACTCATTGGCAATGGTTTTTTCGAGGGAAGCGGCGAGTGCTGCAACATCATCCGGGTAAGCTTTTGAAATCAGTTCTTCGACAGGCACGTTTTGCCTGGAAAGGCTAAACCATTCCATCACTTTGTCGGAATAAGTGGCCGTATTATTTTTTATGTCAACGTTAAACAAACCCAGCTCGCTGATCTGGATAGCCAGTTCGAGGCTCTGCTCCTTTTGAGTTAATGCCTTTTCTACGGTAATCCTGGCGGTTACTTCATGGGCAATTACCAGCACGCCAGTGATTGTCGTCTTGGCTTCATTGTAATATGGAGATACGATAAAAGTAAAATATTCTATGTCGATATTACCATGTCTATTCATGGCAACGGGCATATCATACAATTGCTTCGATGTGCCGGTTATTCGTACCTGCTGGATCATGTCGGTAATACCCTGTTGATCCAGTTCTGGCAAAACCTGCAACAATGGCTTACCAATTACATCGTCGGTTTTATTCCAAAGGGCCAGTGTTGGTTCGTTGGCCAGTTCAATGATCAGGTCCGGGCCGCTGAATACCTGGATCGCTACGGGCGTTTGCGTAAAGAGGTTATATGCCTGTTCGATGCCTTTTATCTTTTGCTCGCGCTGCCTGGACAGGATTACATCAGTAACTTCTTCCGCGGAATGGATGATATAACACACGTTGCCGTCGGCGTCCAGGACCGGCTTGTTGACCGCCATCCAATAGTGGGGCATGAAATTACCGTCCTTGTCGGGAAAATCGTAACGCTGGGCCGGAATGGTGTGTGCCACTTTCAGGGTAATCGCCTGTTGCAGTGAGTTGCGTAAAATGGCCTGGTTTGTAAATTCATTGCCACCCGGGTTTTCAGGAAAGGATTCAAATACCCCTTTCCCGACTACTTGTTTACGGGTAGTGGCTGTCTGCGACAAGTAGACATCCGAAACAGCCAGGATGGTATATTTTGGCGCATCCACCGATAACAAGGCAGCATACCCGGGCATGGCTTCAAACACCAGCCTGAAATCGGGTTGGCAGGCAGTCGCTGGCGCATCCACCGTTACTATCGCGGCATTGTGCTCCGTATTTATTGTGCTCATATTTACCCTGGCGTTTATCGAGACACAAAATAGACGCTGTTCGTTAGCTGATTGATATAACCTAACTGTTTATCTCGCAGTATTACATGAAAATACTTATTACCTGCACAGAGTAACATGTAGAGAGCAATTAACATACATCGCCACATCAAAAATCAGGGCATTTTTTGTCGGCCGCTGACAGGCAGGCATGCTCAACCTAACTGCGATTATAAACGGGGCGTTTTAGGTTTAATGGGTGCTTCAAAAGTGTTGGCACCTCTTGTATTGAGCCTGCGCCGGTACACTTTGTCGTTGGAAGACACATACATAACATCAAAATTTTTACCACCAAAACAGATATTGGACGATCGACCGGACGGTACCGGTAAGATAGCATTTACGCGGCCTGTCTGGTCCATGATCTGGATGCCAAGGCGCGTGGCCACGTATACGCGCCCGTCGCGGTCGCATTTTATACCGTCCGACCAGGCGTTTTCTGCGTCATCCGGCACATGCAACCAACCGTATCGTTGTTTTGCTGCAAGCGTACCATCAGGCTGTACCTGGTATATCCACACCCAGTGCGAAGCAGATTCCGTAACATACATCTGGGTTCCATCGGGGGAGAGCGTGAGCCCGTTGTCAAACTTCAGTCCTTCGTCTACGACCGATTTTTCACCGTTGGGTTTTACGAGGATGATCTTTCCCGGTTTGTCGGAACCATTCGGCGCCGTAACATATACATTGCCGTTATGAGCCACAACGATGTCGTTGCCGGGCACGCTGTCGGCGATAATTTTTTCATGTTGCTTTGCGTCGTAAGCAAAGATTTTTCCCGCCCTGCCGGAAGTGATATAACGGGTACCATCAGGTGCAAAAGAGGTGCCGCTGGCATTCTTCGAGGCGTTGCTGAATACGGTCAGTTTGCCATCCAGGTCCACCTTGTAGGTTTTTGCATTGGTAACATCCTGGAAAAAAACTTCCCCCGCCGCGTTTGCGGCGGTGCCTTCCGTGAAGCCATACCCTTCGCCGACCAGTTGCCAGCCCTCGTCGGGTATAAGGAGGTCACTAAGAAACAGATTTTTTGATTTCCCGGCGGCAATGGGTGCCGGGTAGTCACGCCACAACCAACGCATCGCCTGCGGAAACACTGCGGTGGATTGCTTGCCGTTATGGGTGCCTTCTCCCCACACATGCTGTACATCGTATCCGCCAAAAACAAGCGCCCGTTCCATCATTTCATTGGCCTTGAACCAGTCGCCGGCGTATATATTGTTGTCATTGGTTCCGTCCTGCAGGAAAACGCGGATCGGCTTTGGCTCATATTTACGGATAAGCGTTGGGTACCGGTCGCCGCCGCGGAGGCCTACATAGGTGCCGATACCGCTGAAGACTTTTGAAAACGCATCGGGCCGCTCCCAGGCTGCAGTAAATGCGCAGATCGCGCCGCTGCTGGTGCCGCCTATGGCGTGGTCAATACCCAGGCGGGACAGCCTGACCGCCCGGCCGTCGCTGGTTTTTTGCTTTTCAACTTCAGGGAAAATTTCGGTAAGGATAAAACGCGCATAGGCATCACCGAGACCATCATATTCAAAACTCCGGTTGAAGCGGTCAAGTGCCTTTGCCGTGTCGCTGGCTCGAACGCGTCCATGCATGACGAAGATGCCGATGGTGACAGGTATTTCTTTTTTTGCGATGAGGTTGTCAAACACGGTGGGTGCTTTAAACTGGATGCCATCCTGCCCTACGTAAACGCAGGCCGGTTTATCGGCTTTATATTGTGCGGGTACATACACCCATAGCTCTCGCCAGGTACCGGGATAAATATTTGATCGATCGAAACTGAGTTTTATAATTTCGCCCTTCGGTACGCCAGGTTGTTCTACCGAAGCGGGATCTTCGGGGTAGTTCTCCACCGGTACCTGCGCATACAGGACGTATTGGAACAGGCAAAGCAGGGGCAGTAACAAAATTTTCATAATGGCTATTTAGAAGGAGTTCGTTAAGCTTTTTTTTGATACTCTTGACAACTACAGCACCAGCGGGTTCTTGCCGGAGGCCACGAGCGAACCGACAGGCATGCTTTCCATCCAGACCCGGTGGTCTGCCTGCTGGTATTGGTTGCGTGGTTCAACGATGCGTGCGCCGTCCGCGATATAAATAATCGTCATTACTTCCCGCATCCTGTCGGAGTAATTACCCGGCGCATTGTGGATGGTATAACCATAGTGCCAGGTGGCGTCACCTGCGTTCATCTCGGCGGGCCGGCTGATAAGGAAGCCGTTATCTTTTACGTACTTGTCAAATTCTTCTTCCGACTCGTCGGAAATTTCATAATCAAATACATTGCCGTCGACATGTGAGCCGGACGCAAATGTCAGCATCCCCATGCCATCGTAGATGTCAACCAGCGGCATCCACATGGTCACCGTCTGGCGTGTATCTACCGGCCAGTAATATTGGTCCTGGTGCCAGGGTGTGGGCCCGCCGCCGGCTTCCTTAAATAGTGCCTGGTCGTGGTAGATGCGTACATTATCAACGCCCAGCAGATCGGCAGCAATTTTTGCAAACCGCTTCGCAAGGGTGAAATGCCTGACCTGCTCATCCTTTGCCCACAAGTTCATAATCTGTAAAAAGGCCTTGCCATAGGTATCGCGGTCCTCCATGGCGCGTTTCTCCGTATTCTGTTCCTCGGCTGCGTGTAAGATGACCGGCCTGTACGCTGCCACTTCTTCCGCCGACAACACGTGCCTCACCAGGGTATGCCCTTTTTTTCTGAAGTCCATTATTTGCTCGTCGGGAATGGTTATGTATTCTGTCAACGACGGAAGGGTGACTGCCTGGCTGGACATGCGCTTTAATTTTGCTTTAAAGTAAAGAATTTTATAGTAAGGCGCGTAATGTTTCATCCATTGTTGTCGTAGTGCCCAGAAGATTGACAACTTATGCCGCCAGCAGGACCACCGCTCTCCCTCATGCTTAATTTCAACGGCTTGTCCTGGAAGAATCATTCCCCTGGTCGTTGCGTAAGCGGAATACGACAAATAAACGGAGCCGCAGATGCACGCCTGTCATGCACGGGCCCGCAAATTTGCCCGGTGTATCTTTGCCGGAAACGGAAGCAGGTCATTGTTTATAAACGTGAACAATCGCTTACTTTGTTTCAATTCCTGTTATTTTAATATTTTCACCGAAAGTTCAGCTTGCAGATGATGGTATTGAAGGAGGGAAAAGCTGGAAAAATGAAAGAACAGTAAAATGAAAAGAGTTGTAATAACCGGTTTGGGCGCCATTACCCCATTGGGAAATTCGGTCAGTGAGTTCTGGCAAAACGTGATCGCGGGAAAAAGTGGCGCAGCGCCGCTAACAAGGTTCGACACGTCGAAATTTAAAACCCGTTTTGGCTGCGAGGTTAAAAATTTTGATGCTCTGGCCTACATGGACAAGAAAGAAGTAAAGAAATATGATCTTTTTACCCAGTACGCCATTGCAGCCAGCGACCAGGCCATCTTCGACGCAGGACTCGATTTCACCGGCAAGGACCTGGAAATGCGTGATAATACCGGTGTAATATGGGCATCTGGCAACGGTGGCATCGGTACATTTGAAGAGCAGCTGCGGGAGTTCTACTTGGGAGATGGTACCCCGCGCTTCAACCCCTATTTTATTCCAAAGATGATCCTGGATATCGCAGCTGGTGTTATCTCCATTCGTAATGTTTTACACGGGCCCAACTATTGTACCGTTTCCGCGTGTGCCTCTTCAAATACGGCTATAATAAATGCCTTTGACACCATCCGCCTGGGAAAATCATCCATTATGATTGCCGGCGGATCGGAAGCAGCGATTACGCCGTCGTCTGTCGGTGGCTTCAATGCCGCGCAGGCGCTTTCAAAAAACAACGGGGAGGCCGCCACTGCGTCGCGCCCTTTTGATCGCGATCGTGACGGGTTCGTCATGGGTGAAGGCGCAGGCGCATTGATCCTGGAGGAATATGAACATGCCTTGAACCGCGGTGTTCATATTTATGCGGAAATGGTGGGCGGCGGCATGGCGGCAGATGCGTTTCACCTGACCGGGACACCAGTAGACGGACTGGGGGCATACCTCGGCATGAGCCGGGCGATTTCGGATGCCGGTATTTCCCCGGATCAAATCGATTATATCAACGCCCATGCTACAGCAACTGGTCTTGGAGACCTGAGCGAACTCAATGCCATTCACAGATTGTTCCCGGACAAAAAGGTGGCTATCAGTGGCAGCAAATCCATGACGGGACATTTACTCGGGGCGGCAGGCGCCATTGAAAGCATCATCAGCATCCTGGCATGTAAATACGATATCGTTCCGGCCACCATTAATACAAAAAACCTGGACGAACTCATCCCGCCCGGCCTTGATATCATCCTCGGTACTTCTGTTAAACGTACCGTGACGTATTCCCTGAACAACACCTTTGGTTTTGGCGGGCACACCGCAAGTTCAGTATTTAAAAAGTATAGTTAACCTGTCAACACAATCACCCATTAAATCGTTAATCAGATATCCTAAATAATATACAAATGAAAATGAATCAAGCTTTTACAGTGTCCCGTAATTTTCTCTACCTGTCGCTGGTATTTTCCATGGTGTTATCACTCGGATCATGCGCCCGAAAAATTAGTTTTGAAAATTCACCCGTGGTACCGGCGGCAACAGGCCGGGTTAAAATCAAAAAAGATAAAAACAACAATTATTCGATCGGGGTTAGTGTGAAAAACCTCGCAGAAGCTAAACGCCTTGATCCCCCGCGTGACACTTATGTGGTTTGGATTGAAACTGACTGTGATGGAACTAAAAATATTGGGCAGATGAACAGTTCCAGCGGATTTCTATCGAGCAAATTGAAAGCGTCACTGAATGCAGTTTCGCCGTTTAAACCAACCAGGGTGTTCATTACCGCCGAAGACAATGCAGCGGTGCAATACCCCGGGCTGAATATGATCATGCGTACCAAGACTTTTTAATGGCAAGAAAATACCCGGCGAATTAAAAGGATTGCTGTAATTCGCCGGGTATTCTTAAGCGCTGCAAAATTAACCGGCTCATGGACAAATGACGCATCACCTTCTGGCAGAGGAGAAATTTTACCGGGACTGGTTTGATGATTGACCTGTTCCGGTAGCAATTGGAACACATAACTTTTCTGGGCATAGCGGGACAGCAACCCAGGCCTTAATTTACCACCATCCGGAACGGAAGGCGCGCCTGCATAATCCCCATGCTCTCTTTCAACGACTTCAGCTCATTGTACATTAATAATCCCTCACTGCCAAGTTCTTCCCTGATCGCGTTAACCCTGGCGACTTTTTTATAATTGCCGAAAATGAGGTCCAACAAGTTCTGCGGTTCAGGATATTCTTTCAATTTATATTCCTTTAACGATGCCATCCTGGCGGCGCAATCAATGGCATCCTGGATATTGCCGAGTTTATCTACCAGGCCCAGGCTGAGCGCTTTTTCACCCATCCACACGCGGCCCTGGGCAATGCTGTCGACCGCCGCTACTGACATTTTGCGGCCATCGGCCACGCGTTTCAGGAAGGTCTGGTAAAAAGAATCGATGTCATTCTGGATGAAGCGCCGTTCGATCTCGCTCATCGGTTTGGTAACAGACATGGCATCCGCATGATCGGCGGTTTTGACGCCGTCAAACGTAATACCCAATTTATTTTTAAAAAAGTTCTGCAGATTTGGTACGATGGTAAAAACACCAATGGAACCTGTTAACGTATTTGGCTCTGCAAAAATACTGTCGGCATTGCAGGCGATGTAATAACCACCGGAGGCAGCATAATCACCAAAACTGAGAATGACGGGTTTGTCTTTTCGCGCGATGGTTAGTTCGCGCCAAATGTTTTCGCTGGCCAGTCCACTGCCGCCGCCGGAATTTACGCGGAATACAATGGCCTTCACATTTTTGTCCATCCGCGCTTTGCGCACATAGTCACGAAAGGTATCACCGCCGATTTGACCTTTGTCGCCTTTCCCGTCAACGATATCGCCCTGTGCGTA
>JBBSSY010000033.1:0-12272 GCA_038241595.1 Chitinophagales bacterium
AACAACATCAAAAGCGATGCCTATACACCGGTCAACAAAGCCGATGGGTATATGAAATTTGGTGAGTACCTGGACATGATCAAAAAGGGGCCGGTTGAACTGCGGATATTCCTGTTTAATATACTCCAGCACGCCCCTGAACTTGTTTCCGACTTCACCTGGCCCGAACACCTGATGAAGGGCTTCGTAAAACGCTTCCCAATGTTATTTACCGGCGGGCTGGGTTCGATTACGCATTTACATTTCGACATCGATCTATCCCATATCCTGCACACCCAGTTTCTCGGTAGAAAGCGCGTGTTATTATTTCCCTACGAAGAACAATACCATCTCTATCGCAAGCCGTGGGAAGTACTAAGCTTTGTAAATTTCGAACACTACTTTGACAGTGACAACAATAAACTGGACCTGGAAAAATTCCCGGCTGTAAACCTGGCAAAAGGGTATGAAGTAATTATGGAACACGGCGATACGCTTTTCATGCCAGCCGGTTACTTTCACCACATGGAGTATCTCGACAGCGGGTTTGCGATGAGCCTCCGTGCCCTTCAATCAACCGTTGGTGGCAAACTCAAAGGTGCCTGGAATTTGTTCGGCATGCGCAGCATCGACACCATGATGAAAAAAACCGCCCCGGAATGGTGGTATAATTATAAAAAAGATAAGACCTTCGAAGCGGCAGGAAAAACAACTGGCAGATTAGAGATCCGGTGACTTGTCCTGCTCATGAAAAAGCCTGTTAGTATAGTATAAGTACTATATTATTCAAGTATTTATAAAATAAAAGCAAAAATTATTGCTTTATATCGAAACAGTATATACATTTATCACCGCTGATACCTTGGCTTCATTTTCCTACCAGGAAATAGCTGAATAATCCAAATCCCCAGAATAAAACCGTTCAGGTCCGTTTAAAAGCACGATACCTTTTCAACCAATATATTTTGTCCAGGCTTTTATATTGATTTAACAGTATAAACAAGCTCATCTAACTTATAGTAAACCTATTCTGAACTCCTTTCTTTTTGTGGTTTCAGAGGTAAGCACAGGCCGGCGATTTCTATCGCCGGCATTTTTATTAGTTTGTGGTTTATAGTTTGTAGTTTATAGTTGGAAAGCAAACTTCATAACTAACTATAAACTATAAACCACGAACTATATACTCCTCCTAGCTTATCGTCCAGGTTTCTCTTCCGCTCAATAATTTGTCAAGATTACCTTTTCCTTTGGTAGAAATAACTTCTTCAATCTGCATCGCCATTACATCTTCGTAACAGGCGCGATCGGTTTGATAAAATACACCAAACGGCCTTGGGAGGTGGTAGTCAGCCCGCGGATCATCGAACATTCTTACCAGTATTTGTGCCTTGTAGAAATCCTGCTCGTCATGAACCCAGCAATCACTTTCGCTATATTCTTCACCAAGTGTTACAACTACTGGTCTGAAGCCATCCAGTTTGATGCCCTTGTTGCGAAGCGCGCCAAAGATGAGTGGCTTGCCATGTTCCAGGAACAGCACTTCATCTGCCTTGGAGGATTTCTCCGTAAACATTTCAAAAGCACCGTCGTTGAAGATATTGCAGTTTTGGTAGATCTCCAGGAACGACGCACCCTTGTGGGCGTAACTGCGTTTCAGGAGTTCCTGCAAGTGCTTCGGGTCGCGATCCATGCTGCGTGCAATAAAGGTGGCATCGGCGCCCATTGCCAGCGCAAGCGGATTAAAAGGATGGTCGATACTGCCGTATGGGGTTGATTTTGTAATCTTATTCTGTTCTGACGTCGGCGAATATTGTCCCTTTGTTAAACCGTAGATCTGGTTGTTGAAGAGCATGATATTCACATCAAAGTTCCTGCGGAGGAGGTGGATGGTATGGTTTCCGCCTATGCTTAAACTATCGCCATCACCTGTCACGATCCACACACTAAGGTCTGGCCGCGAAGCTTTTAAACCACTGGCGATCGCCGTAGCCCTGCCGTGAATGGAATGCATGCCGTAGGTATCCATGTAATAGGGGAAGCGGCTGCTACAACCAATTCCCGAAATGATGACGATATTTTCCCTGGGTATTCCCAGTCCCGGCATAATCTTCTGCACCTGGGCGAGTATCGAATAATCACCGCAACCCGGGCACCAACGTACTTCCTGGTCGGTAGCGAAATCTTTTGCTGTCAATAACGGTTTGGGGATGGCGATTGATTCACTCATAGTCTGAAATTCTTACAACAAAGATATTTTAATATTAAACACTTGCAAGTCTAAATGGGTTCAATATGGCCACAATATCCCCCCGGGTGTTGGTTTAAATGACCGTTTTATGAGTTGAAGAGACTATTGCCATCAATACTGCCGTTAATTTAAAGAATACCAATGGTCATCAAGGACAGAGATCGCTTTGAAATCTATACGATTTGACCGCTAAACAGGTGCTTCCAACTTTGCATGTTCAGGCGGTACTGGGTTGTGTTTTATGCAAAGTTTTGTACGCCAACCAGGTGCTGCACAGCACCAGTACGGCGCCCAGGATGAACGGTGCGCCGGGAAAGATAACAGGCGCAGAAGGCTGGGTAAACTTGGCAAATATCGTTGTCATCAGGGGCGGTCCTACGATAGAGGTTGCACTCATGAGGCTGGTAAGTGCCCCCTGCAGTTCGCCCTGTTCGCTGGGGGGCACGTTGCCGGATATGATGCCTTGCAGAGCCGGCCCGGCGAGCCCGCCGAGTGAATAGGGAATGATAAATACGAACATCATCCAGCTATTCGAAGCGAGGGCAAACAGGAAGAGGCCCAGGCTGTTGAATAACAACCCGACATAGACGCTGTTGTTTGCGCCGAGTTTTGGGATAAGGATACGTATGAGCCATCCCTGCACAATGACCACCGTTAAGCCTACAAAACCGAGGGAATAGCCTACCCAGGCTTCGTTCCATTTTAATTTCTCCATGGTATAATATGCCCACGTACTTTGCACCGACTGACCCGCGATGTAGATCAGGATCAGGGACGTAATAAGCCCGGAGATCGCGGGATATCTTTTTAATTGTAACAGCGACCCGACCGGGTTGGCCCGTTTCCACTCAAATTTCCGTCGATGTTCTTTGGCAAGCGATTCGGGCAAAACGAAATAACCATATAGTGCATTTAGCAGGCTCAGGATGGCCGCGGCGATAAAAGGCACGCGTGAGCCAAACTGGCCAAGCAGGCCACCCGCCACCGGGCCAATGATAAAACCGATACCGAATGCGGCACCGATCAGCCCAAAATTCTGAGCCCTTTTTTCCGGCGGGCTGATGTCGGCAATATAGGCCGAAGCCGTAGTAAAGCTGGCTCCCGTGATGCCTGCGATCACACGCCCCAGGAATAACCAGCCAATTGTCGGCGCAAATGCCAGGAAAATGTAATCGATTCCGAAACCCAGCAGGGAAAACAGCAAGACTGGTCGCCGCCCGAAACGGTCACTGAGATTGCCCAGCACCGGCGCAAATAAAAACTGTACGATCGCATAAGCAAAAGTTAGCCATCCGCCATATTCGGAAGCCACACTCAGGTTGCCATGGATGAGCTCGGCAATTAATTTAGGCAGCACCGGGATGATGATACCCAGGCCGGTTACGTCAATCAGCAGTGTAATAAAAATGAAACCCAGCGCAGCAGGACGTGATGGAGCCATAAAAATGATTGTTGTAAAGTAACGGCAAGAATAGGAATTTCAGACAATACGCTGGCGATTGTCTAATTTTATTACAACTCAAGCGGTATATTATGGAAAGCATTCAAATGGGAGATGTAGTAAAACTTAAATCAGGCGGCCCTTCGATGACTGTACAGCGGATCATCGGTTCAGACCACTCAAACCTGGGCTTAAAAGCCGCGGATGAATTTTTGAAAATGCGCGGTTTCCGGGAAGGGGACGTGGTTTGTAACTGGTTTGAATCAAGCGCTTTGCGCGATGGCACCTTTAAACTGGAGACACTGGTGCGGAGTAGCGATTAATACATCGCCCGTTACCGACTGTTTATATTTTGCAGGTATCGGACGACGGCCAGCCGCATGTCTGCGGGGTTGGCGTTATCCACGCCGTACGTCCTGGAAATACCGGGATTTCCGGGTGTAAGAAATGCAAGGTTTTTTTCCAGCCCAAGCAGTAGAAATTCGTTTATAGCTACCCGGTAGGTTCTTGCCGTATCCAGCGCCTGGCCTCTCACCAGGTAACTTTTGTCTCGCGCGGTATAGAAAATAGACTGGTATTGCAGGTAGCCGCCAGATCCTTTATTTTTTTGGCCGGCATCAAGCACTTGCTTCAGCAACGCGCCGCTGAGGTCTACATCAACCACGGTGCCGCCAAAAGGAAGGGTTCTAATGATATCATATTGCGTCACAGGCGGTAGCAACACATCGTCCAGCCGAATAGAACCAGCGTTGTAAATGACCGCTTCTGCCTGTGGATGGGCCGCTGCAATCGCCTCGCCAATGAGCACGGTTAAATTTGTCTTCCCGAAACGCACTGCTTTCTCAAGTCCATTCAGCGTATCGCCTTTGGTTATCAACACTTGCCTGGCATCAAAACCAAGTGATGCATAATTTTTGTCACCGATATCCATCCATTGTTTTACCACTACATTGGTGGCACTGTCTATCGCCATTTTGTCGTCCAGCATCTTCAATACCGGGAAGGCGCGCACCGTGCGCTTTCTTTTATTGATTTGCAACCTGACAACGTACGCAGATTTTGCATTGGCATGTGCCTTGGAAACGTACACATTGCCGGTCTTTGCCAAATGCATATCGTGTTCGTGGCCACCCAATATTACCGCGAGCTTGGGAAGGCGTTTTGCCAGACGGATGTCTTCCTCCAGGGGAAGATGTGTAATGGCCACCACCGCATCACAGGAATCCCTGATCAGGTCATAAACCTCGATCGCAGATTGAAGCGGGTCACGGTATTGCACAAACGCTACCAGGTTGCTTGGTATGGTCAGACCAAAAAATCCGATCCGGACGGAAGTGCCGTCTGCATCTTTAAAAGTTTTAAAATAATATTTGGGGAACGTGTCCGTCGGCAGGTGACCGGTTCTTGCAAAGGGAACGACTAGTCTGTTGCTTTTGTGCATCACGTTTGAAGCAACCCACTGGAAGGAGGATTCGTCGATGCGTTGCTGCAGGTCTGCTTCTGACAGATCGAACTCGTGGTTGCCGAACACGGCGATGTCGAGCCCGGCGGCATTCAATGCATCCACCATCTGGGCTCCGCGGATGGGTTTGTCGCCGTTGCGCAGGCTGTTGAAGACCGAAGGACTCAGGAAATCACCTGAAATCACCATCAGGGCATTGGGGTTCGCTTGTATCACCTGTTTTTTTAAGGTGGCCACACGCGCCAACCCACCGATTGAGCCGCCGGCCAGCGGTGCGATTTCATACACATCATTGATCTGTACTAAGTCAATGTCAATTTTGCCATTGTCCCGGGAACCGGCACCTGACGACGTTCGGCAGGATACCATGGCGACGACCAAAAAAACGGGCAGGTAAGCAAAAAGAAAGTTCATGGCTGTTGAAATTATACCGAAAGTACTTAAACCGTGAAGTATGATAAAATTACAGTTCTGGCGCTTTCCTGTCGATAATATTTCAGGACATTTTGTAGAACACAAATTTCTTTTTATCAGCAATTTGCTAAACATGTTACCAAATATACTAATATAGTTAGTATTTTTACAAGTAATTAATCAGCGAATGTCAGACCGGATTCAAGAAAAATTAGAGATACTGGCAGATGCGGCCAAATACGATGTTTCCTGTTCTTCAAGTGGCAGCTTAAGAAAAAATGAGAACAAGGGACTGGGCAATTCGAAAGGCATGGGTATCTGCCATGCATATACGCAGGATGGTCGTTGCGTTTCTCTGTTAAAGATCCTGCTGACAAATGTTTGTATATACGACTGCGCCTATTGTGTAAGCCGCCGGAGTAATGATATTAAACGTGCCGCTTTCACCGTCCAGGAAGTGGTTGACCTTACCATAAATTTTTACCGAAGAAATTATATAGAGGGATTGTTCCTGAGTTCCGGCATTTTTAAAAATGCCGATTATACGATGGAACGGCTGGTGCTCATTGCCAAAAGACTTCGTACCGAGCAGAACTTCCATGGTTATATTCACCTCAAAACCATTCCCGGTGCGAGTGAAGAGTTGCTGAAGTCTGCCGCATTGTATGCCGATCGCCTCAGCGTGAATGTGGAGATGCCAACCGAGAAAAGCCTTCACCTGCTTGCTCCCGATAAAAAACGGGAGGACATGATCAAACCCATGTTGTACCTCAAAAACGGGATCATCGAAAACCGGGAAGAGAAAAAATTGTTTAAGAAAACACCGCTATTCGCGCCGGCCGGGCAGAGTACACAAATGGTCATCGGCGCAACGCCGGAAACCGATCTTGAAATTTTATGGATGGCTAATGATTTTTATAAGAAGATGGACCTGAAGCGGGTGTATTATTCCGGGTATGTTCCTATTTCAAATGACAATCGGTTACCGGCGATCGGTACGCCGGTACCCATGATCCGCGAAAACAGGTTGTACCAGGCGGATTGGCTCATGCGTTTCTACGGTTTTCAGGTACAGGAGATCGTATCACCTGGTCAGCCGCTGCTTGATATGGACGTAGACCCGAAACTCGCCTGGGCCCTGCGCAATATGCATCTTTTCCCCGTGAACATCAACGTGGCGGATCTGTCCGTAATTATGCGGGTACCCGGGATCGGCGTACAGTCGGCAAAGAAGATCGTAGCAAGTCGCCGTTTTAGCAAACTAAACTGGGACCACCTTAAGAAACTTGGCATCATGGTTAGCCGGGCGCGCTACTTTATTACCTGCGACAGTCATGATTTTCAGCGGAAAGATCTCAGCGCCATACAGGTACGTCAGCAAATCCTGGCCGGTGCCAATACCAAATATGCACCCAATTTTTCACCGCAGCTTAATCTTTTCTTATCATGTGGGCAGTGATTTATGACGGAACTTTCGAAGGCTGGTTAACGGCTGAATTCGAGCTCTACGAGCATGGATTCACGGATGTGACCATTTATACCGAAAAGAATTATCAAAATCACTTGTTTGGTAATGAGCTGCCCGTGGTTTCCAATGAGCACAAAGCCGGGCGGGTATGGAAAGGGCTGAGCAAGAAGGTATCGGCAAACGCCCTTCACCAGCTGTATCAAACCTGGCTGTCGGAAATACCCGGCATTGACAATACGATGTTGCGGTACGTTCAATACGCGTTTCAAAGCGCCTCCTCCATCGAAACGGATCATAGCCATGAAGCGGTAAACACCGTAGTACAAACTGCGAAAAAGGTGCACCGGGAGAAACACCGGATGGAAGCATTTGTGCGTTTTCAACTTACCAAAGATCTGCTGTTTTATGCCATCGTGGAACCCGATTTTAATGTGTTGCCGCTGATCAGCCGGCATTTCAAAAGCAGGTACGCCGACCAGCGGTGGATGATTTATGATGGCCGGCGCCAGTTCGGCATTTATTATGATCTTGACAAGGTAGACACGGTTCAAATCAAATTTGAAGAAGGTACCAATAACGGCAAAGACATCACCAGCCAGTATAATGACAACGAGTTGATGTACCAGCAGCTTTGGAAGCGTTATTTCGGCAGCGTAAATATCGCCTCGCGCAAAAATACACGCCTGCACATTCAGCACATGCCGGTGAGGTATTGGAAGTACCTGCCGGAGAAACGGTAAGGGTTGTCAGCCTTGAGCCATCAGCTATCAGCTATCAGCTATCAGCTATGAGCTATCAGCTATCAGCTATGAGCGCCTTCGGCGGCTTTCAGCGATTACACCAGCCCCGATTGATGTTATAACCATCCTTAAAATAAGCAGGATGAAATTTTGTAACATTTAGAAAATTGAAAAACCCAGCCGCTCACGGCTGATAGCTGATAGCTGATAGCTCTTAGCTCTTAGCTCACATCTGATAGCTGATAGCTTGTCGTCATATCCACAAAATGACTATTTTTACCCCCCTTAACAACAAAACATTATGGAAAATCAAAAATTTGATCTTGGAATGATCGGTTTGGGTGTAATGGGTCGCAACTTGCTACTTAATGCGGCCGATCATGGATTTAAAGTAATCGGATACAACAATAGCCAGGAAAAGCTGGATCACCTGAAAGCAGATGCCACGCCGGGTACCACAGTAGATGGCGTAACAACGCTTGAAGGCCTGGCTGAAAGACTGGCCGTTCCCCGCAGGGTTCTATTACTGGTTCCGGCAGGAAAAGCGGTTGATGAAGTAATAGAAAGGCTGATTCCCGTCCTTGAAAAAGGAGATATTATCATTGATGGCGGTAATTCACATTATACAGATACAGTTAGAAGAAATATATATCTGAAAGAAAAAGGGCTTTATTTTATCGGCGTGGGTGTTTCCGGCGGGGAAGAAGGTGCACGCACCGGCCCTAGCATCATGCCGGGTGGTGACGAAATAGCGTACGGTTTTATTGAAAAGTTGCTAATTGCAGTTTCGGCTAAAGTCAATGGCGTGCCGTGCGTGGCAAACCTAGGAAAATACGGAGCCGGGCATTTTGTCAAGATGGTTCATAATGGCATCGAGTATGGCATTATGCAACTGATCAGCGAAGCATACGATCTTTTACACCGGGGTATAGGCTTGAATAACGATGAACTGGCGGCACTGTTTACCAAGTGGGACAAAGAAGACATGACTTCCTACCTGATCGAAATTACCTCGCATATCTTTGCTAAAGATGATGATAAAACCGGCAACCGCCTGGTTGATATGATCCTCGACAAAGCAGGGTCAAAAGGAACGGGCAAATGGACATCGCAGGATGCGCTGGATCTTCCTGTTCCTATCCCAACCATTGACATGGCCGTGACACTGCGGAATATTTCTTCGTTTAAGGATGAACGTGTGGCCGCTGCCGAACTGTACAAATCAGCACCTACACCGATCACGGCCGATAAAGAAACATTTATCCAGCATGTACATGATGCGCTTTTCTTCGCCACATTAATCAGTTATGTGCAGGGCCTGGCCATGCTGGTAAAGGCTTCCAAAGAACTCGCGATGGAGATACCGATGCCTAAAGTGATAAATGTATGGCGCGGCGGATGTATTATCCGATCATCCCTGCTGGATGTATTCAGCAACTCCTTTAAGGAAGATGCAAACAAGCCGAACCTTTTACTCGATCCGGACATTGCAAAAATTTTACAGGGTAAGGAATCGGCCATTCGGGAATTTATCGTGAAAGCGGTGCAGAACGGTTTCCCGGCGGGTGCATTCATGGCAACGCTCAGCTATTATGATGCATACCGCACCGCTAATCTGCCGACAAACCTGATCCAGGCACAGCGTGATTATTTTGGCTCCCATACCTACCAGCGTACCGACGACCCAACAGGGCCGTTCCTGCACACGGAATGGATGAAATAATACGTGGTTTACCTCTCAATTGCACCTGCGGCCGGTACGCAATACCGGCCGGGGTGCCGGTTTACTTTAACCATTTTTTGAATTACGAATTATGCAAAAACATAAACGTCCGCCAGCTGCAGTAATCTTTATTTTTGGCGGAAGTGGAGACCTCAATCACCGGAAACTGTCTCCTGCTATATACAATTTATTTCTCGATCAATGGATGCCCGAAAAATTTGCCATCGTCGGGATTGGTCGTACCAAGTACACCGATGAAACATATCATTCCTTTTTATTCGAAGGAATCAAGGAATTTTCCCGCCGCAAAGACGAGCAAAACGGCCAGTGGGCCGAATACAAAAAACATGTAAGTTATCTCAACATGGATGCGGAAGACGAAGGTTCATACCATATGATCTCCGACATTGTGAAAGAAAAAGAAACAGCGTATGGCGAGCATCCAAATGTAATATTTTACCTCGCCGTGGCTCCCCAGCTCGTGCCGGACATTTCCCGGCAACTGGGCGCGCTGAATATCTGTGCCGATACAAGATGCAGTCGCATCGTGATCGAAAAACCCTTCGGCCATGACCTGGATAGTGCACACAAACTGAATGCACTGCTGAGCCAGATGTTCGATGAAACACAGATCTACCGCATTGATCACTACCTGGGCAAGGAAACGGTACAGAACATCCTGGCACTGCGGTTTGCCAATGCCTTGTTTGAGCCGATCTGGAACCGGAACTTCATTGATCATGTGCAGATCACCGCGGCTGAAACCGTTGGTGTGGAGGCGCGTGGCGGGTATTACGAACAGTCGGGTTCGCTCCGGGATATGGTGCAGAACCACATCCTGCAACTCATTTGCATGGTAGGGATGGAGGCGCCGGTTTCATTTGATGCCAACGAGATCCGCAATAAAAAAGTGGACGTGCTCAATGCGATCCGAATTTATTCGCCCACCGACGTGCATGCGAATGCCGTTCGCGGTCAGTATGCAGAAGGCTGGATCAAGGGAGAAAAAGTACCGGGTTACCGGCAGGAGGAAAACGTCGATCCCGAGTCGCCGGTCGATACCTTCAGCGCGGTGAAATTTCACATCGACAACTGGCGCTGGCAGGACGTGCCATTTTATGTGCGTACGGGCAAACACATGCATCAGAAAACAACGATTATCACCATACAATTTCGTCCTGCGCCGCAGTTTGCCTTTCCAAAAGAAGCGGCGGAAACCTGGCGCGAAAACCGCCTGACCATCAGCATTCAGCCTGAAATGGAGATCCGGCTACGGCTGCAGGCCAAACGGCCGGGGCAGTCTATGACGCTGAACCCTGTAGACATGATCTTCAGTTACGAAGACGCCTACGAGGAACACGAGCCGGAAGCGTACGAAACATTGTTGCTCGATGTGATGTCGGGCAACCAGACTTTGTTTATGCGGTCTGACCAGGTAGAAGCCGCGTGGAAAATCATTATGCCTATCCTGGAGGCCTGGAAAAGCAGGCCGCCTGTCGATTTTCCAAATTATGCACCCGACAGCTGGGGACCAGAAGATGCGGAGGCACTCATCGCCAGGGATGGCCGCAACTGGGTAACTATGCCTGCGGCGCATAAAGAATCCTGACCACTTGCCATAAAGACATAAGGCGCGAAGGGCACTACCGAAAAGTATTATTGATGACCTGTGGTCAATTACTTATATTTATTCCCGGTGGCCGTTCGTGCCTTTTTCGTGTTTACCAATACCGATATCATGAAACTCAATGTCTTTCAAGATCCAACAGATTTAAGTTATGCCGTAGCCGACTGGATGGTGGATTGTATCCAGCGTACGCTTGCTACCAGCGACCATTTTACCCTGGCCTTGTCAGGCGGAAGTACGCCTCAGAAACTACATAGGGTACTCTCGAGCAATCTGTACAAGGACCTGATTGACTGGAGCAAGGTGCATATCTTTTGGGGCGATGAACGCGCGGTGCCATTAAGCGACGAACGTAACAATGCAAAAATGGCATACGACACGCTGCTGGATCACGTGCCGGTCGTTGCCGCCAATATTCATATCATGCGTACAGATATTCCTGCCGTAGAGTCAGCAGCAGCGTATGAAAAAATCCTGCATCAGTATTTTGACAACACGCCCACTTCTTTTGACCTGGTTTTATTGGGCATGGGCGACGATGGGCATACCTTGTCCCTCTTCCCTGGAATGGATGTTGTTCACGAAGAGACGGCGTGGACAAAGGCATTCTTTTTACCGGCACAGGATATGTTCCGCATTACGCTGACGCGGCCTATTGTAAACCGGTCTGCATCGGTTGCATTTCTCGCCGCAGGTGACAAGAAATCCAGCACCTTGAAATCAGTGCTGGAAGGCCCTTACCTGCCGGATCAGTTTCCATCACAAACAATCCGGCCCACACAGGGCACCTTGCACTGGTTCGTGGATCAGGCAGCGGCGTCGGAGTTGACAGAGGCGTAACGGTCAATACAAATCCACCGTATCATACACCACTACCTTTTCCCACAGATGCTTACAGGTGGCTACAAAATTTAGATGAATGGGATCCGTCTGGTAGCTGGCTTCTGCCTCTTTGGTATCAAATGTGAGCAACCAGGAAAGTGCGTATGTAGTATCGATTACCGAGCGGGTAGTGCCGGCCGGTTTACCAATATGAAATGTTTTAATAGACGGTACTTCAGTGAGGATCATTAATCCGTTGATCAGGGCGGCGCGATCTTCGGCGCTATCCGGATTATTTAACCAGAAAAATACATGGTGAACAAAGATTTTTGCTTCAGTCATTATCTT
>JBBSSY010000034.1:0-12146 GCA_038241595.1 Chitinophagales bacterium
CAAAAACTCTAAAACAAAAACAACAAAACACAAACAACAAACAACAAGCCATAATCACAAACCATAAACCATAAACCATAAACCATAAACTACAAACTATAAACCACAAACTTTAAACCTTAAACTTTAAACCTTAAACTTCCTTATATGCATGATCCGCGTGCACATCCTCTCCGCCCCAGATTTTTTTTGCGCTCCAGTCGGTGGCAGGACCGCTCCAGAACTCGTCCTCTGGTGGAAGGCCGAGCGGCAGGAAGCCAGTGGAAGTAAGATAGAGACTGCCGGTGGAAATATAGGTTTCACCCAGCGAAGGCTGATGGCCTGCCAGGCCGATCTGCAGCCAGCCATTGCTGTCGTAAACGCCTGGCGATTCAAAAATGCGTTTCATCACCGCCGTGAGTGCGCTTCGTACCTGCATGGGCGTTACCTCCTTCGGCAGGTTTTTTAGTAGCGCCACCTGCGCGAGTGCCTGGAAGACGCCTTGCCGGTAACAGATTGAGCGACCGATGACCGGGAAGGTGCCGTCAGTAGCGATCAAACGTTCTTGTATAAACGCATATCGCTGGGCGCGCTGCATCACCAGCGGCGGCAACTGCTTGTTGATGATCGAGTGTTTCTGCATTGTTGCGGTGATATCCAGCATCATCGGGTGGATCACGAAACTGTTGTAATAGTCCCAGTGGAAGTCGTTGCCGTCGCCATAAATGCCATCTCCCTTATACCATTCGTTCAGTTTTTTTAAGGCAAAGTCCAGCCGCATGATATCGTATTCTTCATCGAACTGGAGGAACATGGCTTCCACCATGGCAGAAAACAAGAGCCAGTTATTGTACGCCGGCAGAATGCCACGCGAAATGCGCAGCGCCGTGACGAGTTGTTTTTTTGTAGCGGCGTCCAGGTTGCCATACAATTGTTTGGGCGCCCTTATCAAACCGTGGGCAAGGAATGCTGCATCCACCACGGACTGGACCGGCGTAGCGCTCCTGTGCCCGAAGTTCATATAATCTTTTGACGCCGGGTTAACGGCATTCGCGATGCAGGTAAGCGTGAGGTCAATGTATTTTTTGCGCAGCTTGCCTTCCGCTGTATTGTCCGGACCTAGCTCCAGCCACGGCGCCATACCGGCGACCAGGCGGCCGAATGCTTCGAGGTGTGAAAATAGTTTGCGGTCGGCCTGGGCACCAGCAACGGCTTCAACGGGCATATTTTCTTTAAGCGTTTGCCGGCTGAGATTTTGCAATAGCGGATCCGCAAATTTCGTCATCGTATTGATCCAGTATTGCCTGTCATTAACCGGTGGCGGTGTTGACGAAATTTGCTGCTTGCGGGCCTGGCCGTTTGCATCAAGGGATGCCACGGGAAGAGCCAGGGCAAGCGTCGACAGGGATTGAACAAAGTTTCTACGTTTCATATAGGAAGGCCTTCTGCCTTTCGCTGTCAGCAATCAGCCGTCAGCAATCAGCTAGCAATAAATTTGAATTTCGAATATAGGCAAAGAGGGGCTATCCGCCATCACTTGTCCGCTGTAGCGAGGAAAAGTATTTTTTTTTTACACGTTAAGCGTATTTATCCTGACACGCGGCGGTTTTTCTACTGTTGCCGACGTGTTGCACCTGTTCGTGAAGCATTTTTATCCTTCATGAATCAATTCTGTAAATTATTTAATTCTGAAAATTCTGCTCCCCCTTTAAAAAAAATGTGCGAAAATTGCGCTGCTGACAACGCATTCACTTAATCAATTCATTCCATGTCGATACATTCTTTATTTGATCTCACCGGAAAAACAGCGCTGGTTACCGGCTGCAAACGCGGCATCGGTAAAGCGATGGCACTGATACTCGCCGAGGCAGGCGCCGATATCATCGGCGTTTCGGCTTCTTTGGAGTTAACGGATAGTGCCGTGGAAAAAGAAGTGCTGGCAACCGGTCGTTCTTTCAAGGCCTACCAGGCAGACTTCGCCGACCGTGACCAGGTGTATGAATTTATCCGGGCGGCTAAAAGCGATTTCCCCGTGATCGATATCCTGGTTTGCAATGCGGGAACCATCATGCGTAAACCTGCCGCCGAACACCCGGACGAGATGTGGGACAACGTAATGGCCGTAAACATTGACGCGCCGTTTATCATGGCGCGTGAATTTGGCAGGGACATGCTTGAACGAGGCTACGGGAAGGTGATCTTCACCGCTTCGCTACTGAGCTTCCAGGGCGGCGTAACTGTACCTGGGTATGCGGCCAGTAAAGGCGCTATTGCGCGGCTGACCATGGCGCTTGCCAACGAATGGGCCGGCAAAGGGGTTAATGTCAACGCGATCGCGCCTGGTTACATCGATACAGACAATACCGAAGCCCTGCGCAATGATCCGGAACGTACCAAGAGCATTCTGAGCCGCATCCCGGCAGGGCGCTGGGGTACCGCCGCAGATATGCAGGGCGCCACCCTCTTCCTGGCTACCGCCGCTTCCAATTATGTACATGGAACGATCGTGGTGGTGGATGGTGGATGGATGGGCCGATAGGCAGTCTTTAATGTGACGCATAGCTGGATATCCGTTATTTTCGCAACCTCGTTGACAGTCACGTTGAGCATTCAACAGGGCTGGATCGATTATTTACCATTCACGCACTTAATATAACCCCAACACTATGGAGCAACGATATGCCCTCGGGCCACAGGAAGTAAAGCAGCTGAGTACCGACGCATTGCGGCAGCATTTTTTAATGGAATCCCTGCTGACAGATGATTCCATCCAGTTCACCTATACCCATTACGACCGCATGATGGTCGGTGGGGCCAAACCGGTAAACACCACGCTCACGCTGGAAACATACCCTGAATTGCGTGCCGGTTTTTTTCTTGAAAGAAGAGAAATCGGTATCATCAACGTTGGCGGTTCGGGTACCGTCGAATCTGGTGGCACTTCCTACGCGATCGAGAAGCTGGGTTGCCTCTACGTTGGAAAGGGCACCGAACAGGTTACATTCCGCAGCAATGATGCAGCCAACCCGGCTTTGTTCTTCCTGCTTTCATCCCCGGCACATGAGGCGCTGCCTGCGCGGCTGATGAAAAAAGAAGAAGCTTCGCCCGTAGAATTGGGCAGCGTAGCAACGGCCAACCAACGCACGATTTATAAATACATTTACCTGCAGGGCATTCCCAGTTGCCAGCTTGTTATGGGACTGACCGTGTTGAAAGAAGGATCCGTATGGAACACGATGCCTTCGCATGTGCATGACCGCAGGATGGAAGCCTATTTTTACTTTGACGTACCGGAAGGCCAGCGCGTAGTTCACCTGATGGGCCAACCGCAGGAAACACGCCACCTGCTGGTGGACAACCACCAGGCGATCGTGTCACCACCATGGAGCATCCACTCTGGCTGCGGCACCAGCAATTACTCCTTCATCTGGGGCATGGCAGGTGAAAACAAAGACTATAGCGACATGGATCCGGTCGACATTACAGCACTTAGATAATCAATTAAAATTACCCTGAAGACATTAATAGTTACCCAATGATTGTAAAAAAGATCCTGTCCGTTTGCCTGGTTATTTTGATGGCTGCACAGCTTGTTGCGCAGAAAAAAGTGGACGTGAAAGCGCAGTATGCGCTGGCAGAAAAGCAGTATACGATGATGCTTCAAACGCATCCCGACACCACTAAAACGCCACAGTCGGTGTTGCCTGACGGCACATTGCGCGACATGCCTACGAGTTGGTGGTGCAGCGGTTTTTTTGGTGGTTCTCTTTGGTACCTTTTTGACTATACGAAGAGTCAATCCTGGAAAGAAGCCGCAAACCTCTGGACGATGGCGATTCAAAAAGAACAATACAATACCGGCACACATGATCTTGGTTTTATGCTGTATTGTCCCTTTGGAAACGGTTACCGGTTAACCGCAAACTCTGTGTATAAAAAGACATTGCTGACGGGCGCACAATCGCTTTCCACGCGCTTTAATGCAAAAGCCGGTGTCATCAAGTCGTGGAACAAACTAGGTCAATATGATTACCCCGTAATCATCGACAACATGATGAACCTGGAACTGCTGATCTGGGCCAGCAAAAATTCGGGTAACAAAAAATTCTACAATATCGCCGTTACACATGCTGACAATACGATGAAAAACCATTATCGTCCTGACAATAGCAGCTACCATGTTGTTTGTTATGATACCACTACCGGCAAGGTGCTGGCAAAAATAACGGCTCAGGGTGCTGCCGACGAATCTGCCTGGTCGCGTGGCCAGGCCTGGGGGCTATATGGCTACACGATGATGTACCGCGAAACCAGGGACCGAAAATACCTTACCCAGGCAATCAAGATCGCAGATTTTTACCTGAACAATCCAAACCTGCCGGCCGATAAAATACCATACTGGGATTTTAATGCACCGGGTATTCCCAATGAAGAACGCGATGCATCCGCTGCTGCGATCACTTCTTCTGCTTTGCTGGAACTGGCGAAATATGCGCCTAAAACAAAGGGTGCTGAATATTACAAAGCGGCCGAAGACATGCTGGTGAGCTTATCGAGCCCCACCTACCGCGCGGCCCTCGGGGAAAACAATAATTTTCTCATCAAACATTGCGTAGGCCACAAACCCAAGAACAGTGAAGTCGATGTTCCGTTAATCTATGCCGATTATTACTACCTGGAGGCGTTGATGCGGTATGAGAGGTTTTAGTAGGGCAGCGAGCAGCGAGCAGCGAGCAGCTATCAGCAGTCAGCAGTCAGCTATCAGAAGAAGGGTATGGGGTATGAGGTATGGGGTATGGGGTATTTTAGTGTAGGCCTGGAAGGCCGACAGAATCCAGCACAGGGCGCCAGCCCTGTGTTAGCGGAGGTTGAGTTAAAGGCCTGAAAGGCCGACATCGGGCGGCACATGTTTTTATTGACAAAAGAATTAATAGAAGAACATTTTAAAATATTTCTTCCCAACATTTTTGTGCATTAAATCTAAAATCACAGCCATCAGCTATCAGCTATCTCCCCTATTTTCAAGCTGCCGTTAGAAAGCGAATCCATTTATGCCAGGCAACAGGACGCGCGCCCTACCCAGAAGTAATGCTACTGTCGCCTGCCTACCGCAAACTGTAAACTGCCCACTGCCCACTGCAAACTGAAAACTGCAAACTGCCCACTGCAAACTGAAAACTGCAAACTGCCCACTGCAAACTGCCAACTGCTAACTGTAAACTGCCCACTGCAACCTACTTACTCATCGAAAACGGAAACGCGTCCTCGCTGGTGCCACGCGTTTTGGAAGGAACCGCTTTCATATCAAACAACACTCGACCGCCTTTGAGAAGTTCCCCATGATCCAGCCAGTTCTTCGTGTATGGCTTACCGTTAACCTGCAGATTTTGCACATACAGGTTTTTATCGGAGTTGGCAGGGGCCTCGATCACCAGCTGTTTGCCGTTCTCAAGCGAAACAATGACTTTCTTAAAATACGGCGTACCGATTACATACTGCGTGGTTGCCGGACAAACCGGGTAAAATCCCATCGCTGAAAAAATATACCAGGCAGAGGTCTGGCCATTGTCTTCATCCCCGCAATAACCATCTGGTGTAGGTTTGTACAACTGGTCCATTACCCGCCGTACCCAATACTGCGTTTTCCAGGGCTGCCCGGCGTAATTGTACAGGTAGATCATGTGTTGGATGGGCTGGTTTCCATGGGCATACTGCCCCATATTCATAATCTGCATCTCCCTGATCTCGTGGATCACGCTGCGGTAATAACTTTCGTCGAACACCGGCGGCATGATAAAAACCGAATCGAGCATCCTCACAAACATGTCTTTACCACCCATGAGGTTCGACAGTGCCCTAATATCATGGAACACGCTCCAGCTGTAATGCCAGCTATTGCCCTCGGTAAATGCATCGCCCCATTTGAACGGGTTGAACGGCGACTGGAAACTGCCATCTTTATTTTTTCCCCGCATGAGCCTTGTTTCCGGATCAAAAACATTGCGGAAATTCTGACTGCGTTTCGCATAGAGATCCGTTTCCGTCTTCGGGCGGTTGAGGGCCTTGCCCAGTTGGTAAATGGTAAAATCATCATAGGCATATTCAAGTGTGCGGGCGGCATTCTCCCTGATCTTTACATCATACGGCACATACCCCAGTTCGTTGTAATATTTAACCCCGTCGCGGCCGACAGCAGGGATCGGGCCTTCGTTGTTTGCACCTTTCAGCAACGCTTCATAGAGGATGTTGATGTCGTAGCCGCGTACGCCTTTCAGGTACGCATCGGCGACGATGGACGCGGAATTATTTCCCACCATCACGCTCCGGTAGCCCGGGCTCGACCACTCCGGCAGAAAGCCGCCCTCTTTATAATCGTTGATCAATCCCTGTTGCATCTCCTTGCTGATGGATGGGTAGACGAGGTTGAGAAAAGGATACAACGCGCGAAAAGTATCCCAGAAACCGGTGCCGGCGAACATATAACCAGCTTCCACCTTACCATTGTACGGACTATAATGAACGATCTTGCCAGAAGCATCTGTTTCATAATGTTTCTGCGGAAATTGCAACGTGCGGTAAAGACAACTGTAGAAGGTACGCACCTGGTCAGTGGTTCCGCCCTCCACCATCAGCCGGCTCAATTGCCTGTTCCAGGCCGCTTTTGCCTTTTGTTTTGTTTGTTCAAAATTGTCGCCTGCGAGTTCCTGCCTGAGGTTCTGATCCGCCTGTTCATAACTGATAAATGAAGAAGACACTTTTACAAGCAACTGTTCTCCCTTCCTCATGTTAAAACCAACCAGGGCTCCGGCATGCGTGGCCTGCATCTCCAGGGTGTCTTTTGCCAGCTGGCCGTCGTGCCAGGTATGCGCGGCTTTAAACGGCTTGTCGAAATACAGTACAAAATAATTTTTAAAGCCGGGGGGAACACCGCCGCTGTTGCGGGTGGTATAACCGATGATCTTTTTTTCAGCCGGGATGATCTTTACATACGATCCTTTTTCGAACGCATCCAGCACGATAAAAGCGCTGTCGGTGGCGGGAAAGGTAAACCTGAAGCGGGCGGCTCTTTCCGTGGGGGTTATCTCCGCAGTTACGTCGGCATCTGCGAGGTAAACGCTGTAATAAAAAGGCTTTGCAATTTCCGTTTTGTGCGAGAACCAGCTTGCGCGGCCATCTTCCGTAAAAGCCAGTTTATTGGTGACGGGCATCAGCGAAAACATGCCGTAATCATTCATCCATGGCGAAGGCTGGTGCGTTTGTTTGAAACCACGGATTTTATCTGCCGCGTACTGATATACCCAGCCATCGCCATTTTTACCCGTTTGCGGCACCCAGTAGTTCATGCCCCATGGCACACCGATCGACGGATAGGTATTGCCGTTAGAGAGGCTCGGCTTGGAGTCGGTACCCATCAGCGGGTTGACCCATTCCACCGGATCCTGGATCTTATCCACCATCTGGCAAAATACCTGCCCGCAGGCAAGAAGGGTTGCCATGATGACACTTGCACGTTTCATATCGTTGATTTTAAGCTGTCAGCTACGAGATGAAAAAATACAACTTATTATTATCTCTATTACCGGATCGAGATGCCGGCGGCATTAAATAACTGAAGACGGGCGTCATGGGGTATGGTGGTAATGATGGTATTCAGGTCGGTGGCCGGGCAGATATAATAGGATTCAGCGGTGTCGATCTTTTCCGGTGTCGTGAGGGCCACCACCAGGTTGGAAGCGGCGATCATTGTTTTTTTCACTTCGGCTTCTTCATAAAAATGACTGGTAACGCCGATCTGCAAATGAATGCTGCAGATGCCGAGAAAACAAATATCGGCGCGGATCTGCTGGAAAAATCGAATCGTTTCAAACCCGGTGGTTACAAATGACTCTTTGTACAACCGGCCACCGGCAAACAAGACTTCCACGTTCTGGTGATCTTCCAGCATACTCGCCACCGGGAAACTATTGGTGGCCACGGTAATCTTTAAATCTTTCGGTAAGATGCTTGCTACCGCGAGTGCGGACGTGCCGCCGTCGAAAATCACCACCTGGCCGTCGTGTAAAAACTCCAGCGCTTTGCGGGCGATGATCTGTTTGTCTTTGCTGGCAAAGTGGATGCGGTCTGTAAAACTTTTAGGCCCCGGTGCGTGCGGGATGGCACCGCCGCGCACCATCGTAAGCAACCCGCGTTCAGACAATTCACGGATGTCGCGGCGAATGGTATCTTCTGAAACCGACAATTCTTCGCTAAGGTCGCAGAGGCGTACTTTCTTGTTTTCCTCCAGGCGACAGAGGATCAATTGCAATCGTTCTTCTTTAAGCATAACCATTTAATAATGCAATAAAGTGCAATGTTCAATCAATTTTTGCAGAATGTTGCAAATTAATCTTTATTTTTGTTGCACATCTTGCAATTGCCAGATTGCGATACTTGCCCCTGAAAGCTTATTTACAAACACCACATGTATGTTGACACAGTCCCTATCGCTTATTAATCCCTATCGCATTCACCGGATCGCCGTTGGTTCCATTTTCTTTTTATATGGTCTTTGTTTTGCCAGCTGGGCGTCCCGCATTCCCAGCATCCAGCAAACGCTTGCCCTGTCCGATACCTCCCTGGGCCTTGTATTGCTTGCGCTACCTGTTGGGTTGATGATCTCCTTGCCAATAGCCGGTTGGCTAACCGCCCGCGCCGGCAGCCGGATCATTGTAATCGTTGCGACGGTGCTCTATGGCCTGGCGCTGGTCAGCCTCGGACTCGCACAAAGCGTTTTTCAACTCGTGCTCGGCCTTTTTATCTTCGGCTTATCTGGTAATATGCTCAATATATCGGTCAATACCCAGGCCGTGGGCGTGGAGTCATTGTACAAAAAATCCATCATGGCCTCTTTCCACGGTTTGTGGAGCCTGGCCGGTTTTATTGGCGCCGCACTCGGGACGTTTATGATGGGACGCGGCATATTCCCTTACCAGCACTTCATCGTTATACTCATTCTTGCGGTATCTATTCTTTTAATCAGCAACCGCAACCTGTTGGCAGAAGATCCGAACAAGGATCCTGGCCAGCGTATTTTTGCGATGCCTGACAAGTCGCTACTCAACCTTGGTTTGATCGCGTTCTGTTCCATGATCTGTGAAGGCGCCATGTTCGACTGGAGCGGCGTGTATTTCAAAAAGATCGTGGTTGCAGACGAAGCCTGGCTGGGCGCCGGTTACACCGCATTTATGAGCACAATGGCCTTTGGCCGTTTCCTGGCCGACTGGCTAACGGTTAAGGTGGGCATCAAACGCATTTTACAGTTGAGTGGTTTATTAACCGCTACGGGTCTATTGATCGCGGTGCTTTTTCCACACCTGGCTACGGCCATCCTGGGTTTCATGCTGGTGGGATTTGGCGTGTCGTCCGTGGTACCACTCGTTTACAGTGCGGCTGGCAAATCGAAAGTGTTGTCACCGGGTGTGGCGCTGGCGGCGGTTTCTACCATTGGCTTCCTGGGTTTCCTCTGCGGGCCACCGTTGATCGGGCTTGTTGCAGGTGCTACCAGCCTGCAAATCTCCTTCGCTATTATCGCACTGATGGGTTTGTCGGTATCGATCGTCGCTACCAAATCTAATATCTGATCCGCTGATCTGTTACGAACATCTTTGTTGATGTTCCTGGCACGCCGGTTTTCAATAAATTTACATTGACATGATGTAAATTTTTATGACAGAATCTGTTTTTTCAGCCGTCGAGCTGGAGCGGTACAACCGCCACCTGATTATCCCGGGATTTGGGGAGCAGGCACAGGCCGCCTTAAAATCTGCAAAAGTGCTGGTGACGGGGTGCGGCGGGTTGGGCAGCCCGTTGCTGTTGTACCTGGCGGCTGCCGGCGTGGGCACGATTGGACTCGTTGATTTTGACCGGGTCGATTCCAGCAACCTGCAACGGCAGGTATTGTTTTCGGTAGAAGATGTCGGCCAGCCCAAAGTAATGGCCGCCAAACGCCGGCTTGAGGCACTAAATCCTTTTATCAAGATCGTTCCCTACCCGCTTTTATTGGACGCGCAGAATATCCTCGAAGTAATAGCGGGGTATGATGTAATTGCCGACGGAACAGACAATTTCCCAACACGTTTTCTCATCAACGACGCCGCGTTTTTAGCTGGGAAACCGCTGGTCTACGGTTCGGTGTTCCAGTTTGAAGGGCAGGTATCCGTGTTCAATACAACCGATGCAGAAGGTGTTCGGGGCCCCAATTACCGCGATATCTACCCGGCGCCTCCGCCCGCGGGCGTCTTGCAAAATTGCGCCGAAGGCGGCGTACTCGGCGTCTTGCCCGGCATCATCGGAAGCATGCAGGCGTTGGAAGTGATCAAGCTGATCACCGGGCTGGGCGACACCCTGGGCGGCAAACTATACCTGTTCGATGCGCTCAGCATGGAGGGCAGGAAATTCACCATCAAAAAAAACGAACTCAATCCGTTGCATGCCGGACTGGCAAACCTGCAGGCGCTGAATGATTATGACGACAGCTGCCGGATGAAGCAGCTGCCACGGTCGCTGAAAGAAATAACCGTTAAGGATTTTGCCCATTTACAGGCAAGCGACGAGCCATATCAATTGGTGGACGTGCGTGAGCGCGCAGAATATGAAGCCCTCAACATTGGTGGTGCGCTGATGCCGTTAAGTGAATTGGCTGCGCATGTGCACGAGATTGAAAGTGGCAAAAAAGTGATTGTTCATTGCAGATCTGGTGTACGAAGCGCACAAGCCATCCGGTTGCTGGAGGATGAGTATGGCCTGACGAATTTATACAATTTGCAAGGCGGGATCGTGGCGTATTTGAATGGTATTTGAGCAGCATCTACAAAGGTTTGCTCTCGCAACCCTTTGTAGATGCTGCGTAATCAGCTTCAAAATCCACGTACGGCAATCATTGCGCAATGACAACACATACTACAGGTTGCAACATCAAAACTGTGCCGAGATTCCGCGTAACTGCCTCGCAATCAGGATCACAATCGAAATGCGTACGGCGGCAGTTCGCGGAATGACAAGACTATGATATTAGAGACTAAGATGATAATGTGCTGCATAATTATTCCGGCTGATTGCTGATAGCTGACTGCTGACTGCTCTCTTCCCCATACCCCATACCTCACACCCCATACCCCTACAACACCTGGTTAAACTCGATCCTTTCCCCGTCCGGTCCCTTGATGTTAAAATAGCGGCAGCCCTTTTTCCAGAACTGCAGGAAGACCGGTTCCGGTTCCAGGATGTCATATCCGGCATGCTTCAATACGGCAAAAGTTACCTCGATATCGGGCACGTCAAAGGCAAAATGATCGACATGCCCGTCTGACCGGGATTTTATTTCTGCCAGGTGACTGTCCGGCAACTGGTATAATTCAATGATGATCTCACCCCGCTGCATCATGATGGCGGTGCCCTGCTCGTTGTTTATGGAGAACGGCGCCTGCATCACATTCTTAAAACCGAGCCTTGAGTAAAAAGCGAAAGAATTATTGATATTTGTAACAGGTATGCCTACGTGCTGCAAGCTGTTAATCGTGAGTTCGATGGGCTGTTGCATAAATGAATTACATTTAATCAGACAAAGTATACAGAATATTTTAATCAGGCATTATTCATTGTTGATCTTACAGAAAAATTATGCGCTCCACAAGATTTGAAAACCAGTCGGCCATTGTAACAGGTGCCGGCCTGGGAATCGGGTTCGCCATTTGCCGGGAGCTCGCCATGTCGGGCGCTTCCGTCATCCTCAACGACATTGATCCGGTACTGGCGGATGAAGCCTCGAGCCGGATTGTGAACGAAGGCGGGCGCTGTATCGGCATGGCGGGCGACTCTTCCGACAAAAATTTTATCCGCCAGATGGTTGACATGGCCGTTGAGCAATTCGGGCAGCTAACCATGGCCGTTGCCAATGCGGGCATTACCCTTTTCGGACCTTTCCTCGATTACCCGGCGGAATCGCTGCGTAAAGTGATGGATGTAAACCTGGGAGGAAGTTTCTTCCTGGCGCAAGCCGCTGCCCGCCAGATGAAATTACAGCAAAGCGGCGGTCGCATTTTGTTTATGTCTTCCGTAACCGGTCACCAGGCACACCAGGACTTGGCTGCCTATGGCATGACAAAAGCCGCGCTTGAGATGCTGGCAAA
>JBBSSY010000035.1:0-12129 GCA_038241595.1 Chitinophagales bacterium
AATTACTGGTTGCTGATTCAATACTCTTTAGCCAGGGAAATCAAATAAAAAAAATATTCAATATTCAATGCTCAATAAAGAATGATATAAAAACCAGGGCGTTCATCATTGAACATTGAAAACTAAGCGTTGACTATTGATTATTTTTTTCCACAAGGAAACGACATTAATAATTAATAGCTGACAGCTGAATAGCCTACAGCCAAAAGCAACCTGCCCGCTTTCTTAATTCAGTTTCTTCAACTCCTCCTGTGTAAACGCTTTCTGCCTGCCTTTCATTTTCGTACGTACTGCGGTTACATCTGCAGCGGTGATTTTATCGGCGCTGTTGTTCCACGCTTTGCGGATAAAACTCATTACCTGCGCGAGCTGTTCATCCGTCATATCCGGGTTATACCCCATGCCCGGCATTTCACCGTTTATTTCCGGCGGACCATACACCCGGTTATTCACCATCACCGGCCCACCGAGACCGTAAAGGATCAACGGAATCAGTTTATTTTTATCGCCCGTCACCCAGTCGGAATTATTGAGCGGCGGCGCAAGTGACACGATGCCGTTGCCATCACCACCATGACAGGTCTGGCAGGTGGAGGTAAACAGGGCGGCACCTTGTGGAAATGCTGCCGCCAGGCTTTTTAAATTGGTTGATTTCTTACTGTTTGCGATGTCGTAAATAACCCGTTTCAGCTGGCGGTAGACTGCGATGGTGGTATCGCTTTTGGCAACGTCCAGCTCTTTTAAGAATGGCGTCTCACGTCCTTTAAGGCCACTGATCACCGCACCCGCCACATACTGGCTCCTGGGGTATTTGTTGATAACAGCCAGGAGTAAACGATCCGCCGCAATCTTATCGTACGCTTGTACGCTCTGCGCCAGGAAGGCTACGTAAGGTGCAGCCAGCGTGTCCCCGGTTGTCAGCAGGTTGTCGAGGCTGGCAATATATTTTTTGACATTGGCTTTCGACATGACGGATGGCACCAGGCTCAGCGCCTGCATCCGGATTTGCCATTCAGGCGCTGCGAGCAGCGGCAATACATCTGCCGAAGTGAGCAGCGACAAGCCTTCCAGCGTCCACAAAGATTGTGTCATCGGAACAGGTGCATTGGTATTTGCAGCCATCGTTCTCAGCGCGGGACCTACCTGTTTAAATTTTCCATCAACCAGCAGTTGCTGCGCCTTGTCGCGCACCCACCCGTTTTGATGTTGCAGCAATTTGACCAGTTCATCCGGGTTCGATGGAAAATCAGTCATCACCGGTTTCTTATTGGTCGGGAAGATTTTATAGATGCGGCCGCAATTGAGCGGGTTGGTCAGTTCCCGGATCTTGACTTCATTTTTCAGGTAAGGGGTGATATACGTTTTATGCTGGATGATCCCGCGGTACATATCAATTACATAGAGTGCCCCGTCGGGACCGTTGTAAATCGTCACCGGACGAAAGCGTTCATCGGTACTCGTGAGAAACTCTTTGTTCTTGTATGCCTGCCTGCCTTTTACTTTCAGTCCCTGTACATCGAGGATATCCCTTTTGATCAGGTTGGCAGACGGTTCGCCGAGGAAGGCATTGCCCTGGTATTCTTTCGGGAACAGGTCACCGCGATAAATAACCGGGCCGCTTGCTGCCGTGAAGTTAGTGAGGCGCAGGCTGTCATCCAGTACGCCCTTCATGTAACCACGGTTCACGCCAGTCGTGGCACGTGCGGGGTAAACCTTGTTGTCGCCAATAATTTTTTCATCAAAACCGGCGGTTCTTTTTTGCTGATCGTTGGTACCACTGAAGCGCGGCGCGAAGTAGTCTCCCAATAAATTTTCCGAGTTGTTGTTGTAGAACAGGCGGCCCGCATCGTCCTGGGAGATGCCCCACTGCCCGCGGGAAATGGTTTTTTCGGTGAGCCATCGAGTGCCTGATTTCTTGTACCGACGACCCGAGTTGGCGCTGTAGATCCAGTTATCCAGCGTGCGGTACAAGCCGTTTGGCTGGTGCTCCACGTTTCCGCCTGCTGCATACGTCGAATCAACCAATATCTTTTTGCCGGCATGATCGCCAAGATCCGCAACATACCAAAGCCGGGGTGGTTCGGCCACCAGCATCCCATCTTCCACGAAACAAATAGCCCTGGGCAGCACCAGCGAATCCATAAATACTTTGCGTGTGTCCATCACACCATCTTTGTTCGTGTCTTCGAGAATTACAATTTTGCCGGTCGGCTTGTCCTCACCCGTACCAGACGTATCGGGCATATAGTTTTGCATTTCCAGTACCCACATCCGGCCCTTTGGGTCGAATAGCATGGCTGTCGGAGCCGAAACGAGCGGTTCCGATGCGACCAGTTTAATGGTAAAGCCGTCTTCGAGTTTTATGGTTTTGAGGGATTCCTGGGGGGAGAGTGCCGGGGAAGATGAATAGGCTTCCCGGATGGCAAGGGAATCTGTTTTCGCGTTCACAGATCCGGCGCGTTTTCCTGGTTTGCAGCCGGCGAAAACCAATACGCAACATGCAGCTGCCAGCCATTGGATACGAACAAAATCAAGTCTCATGCTGTAAATATATTTATGAATTCAATCAGGTCAATAAAATATTTGTTGCGTTAGCAGATGAATAACAACGTTTTTTGTTCACATCAAATTCATGGCAACCATCGTTTTCGTGACTGATGCGTTAGATGCTGAATATGATAAATACCTGCACGCCCTCGTTAGTTTTACTCTTCCAGCAACGCATCGATCGTTTGGTTAAACTCCTGTACAAATGCGTCGTAATGAGAACCGGTTGCCGGACCGTTATAGCCGGTATATATCTTCCTCACCATGCCTTTTTTATCAATAAATATAGAGGTAGGAAACGCCTTGATGTCTGTAAGCTGCGGAAGCGTTTTTTCCGTTCTCATTGTATCAGTAACTGCCACCGGCGTAATGAGTACAGGGTACTTTATTTTAAAACGGGACTGAAATTTTTGTAATGATTGTTTCGACCGGTTATAATCCGTGGTAATCTCATAAGCCAGTGCGATGATCTCCACGCCGCGTGAGCGGTTCACATCGTAGTATTTGCTCAGGAAGGCGGTTTCATCCATACAGTTCGGGCACCAGGAACCCATTAGCTGCACCACCACCACCTTGTTCCTGAACTTCGGATCACGGATCGATACCATCCGGCCATCCATGCTTTTAAATGTAAAATGTAATGTGTTCTGCCCGTCTTTTAAACGCGTCTCGCTATACCCGTCCGGTAGTGCTGCCGTGGCATCGCGCCGCGCCGTCCATTTCTGCAGACCAGCGAACCCGGCAAAAAAATAACCGCCTGAGATCAGGGTATCGGAATACGCCCTCGCCGTGAAGAGGTACGCATGTGAACCGTCGAATACAGAAAGCTTGATGCTGTCGCCATTGACAACACCCTCCAGGTAACGGTAATCGCCCTCGGTGGTCAGAAAAGTTCCGGTGAGGTGATTGCCCTGCTGAACAAATTCACCAACCGACCAGGTAACGACATTTCCCGGCGCACTGAACGCCACGGACCATCGGCCGCTGATATCAAAAACGGCGGGAGCCGTTACGTCAAACCGTTCTTTTTTCAAGACCGCCCTGAAAGGCATGCGCTGGTTATAGTCTGCCAGTGCACGGATCCAATATCCCGACATCTCGTCATTACCAATTATTTTAACGCGAAAACCGGAGTCAAAAAAGGGCATTTCGATGGCGACTGTATCCCCATCCTGCCGGATCTGATCCACCAGCAGCCGTTCGCCGGCATTTAATACGTGAATAACCTTTTTGCGGGCACTATCGGTAACCTCGAAGGTAACAACCAGCTGCCTGCCGTCCGGCCTCAAAATGCTTCCCTGCCAGGTACCGTTTGGAATAATGGGTGTCGGGGCAGCGATCAAATCGTGGATAACCAGTATAAAACACAAAACCAGGACGTTTATAGAAAAGTAATATTGAAAGCGACTAGTCATAATGGATAGAATTTTAAGCCCTGATAGGTTAACAAACGACTCCTCAAAGGGTTTTGTAAAATTGCCTGGCATGGCGTTGTATTTGCAAAGAAAATAATCAGTCATTGATTACAGCAACTTAATTGCCTGTAAATTTAAAGTTTCTTACGGGTTACAAACGTGTTTACCCGGTGATACAATATCTATTCATCATAAAAATATCAGCGCTGGCATGGTGCCGGTGCTGGCCATTACACATTATGGAATACAGAAAAACAGGATCCTCGAAACTGGAAATATCAGTAGTAACTTTTGGCGCCTGGGCGGCGGGTGGCTGGATGTGGGGCGGCAATGAGCGTTCCGATGCCATTGAGGCGATTCGCAGGGGTTACGAACTGGGTGTTAGCAGTATAGATACCGCGCCAATTTACGGCCAGGGGGAAAGTGAAGAAATTGTCGGCGAAGCCATTAAAGGACTTCCAAGGGACAAGATCCAGATCCTGACCAAATTCGGCATGCGCTGGGACCTGGCGCAGGGCAACCTTGCCTTTAAAACTAAAAACAACGATGGCAAAGACATCGATGTGTACAAATTCGCTGGCCGCGAAAGCATCATCGCCGAATGCGAAGCCAGCCTCCGACGCCTGGGCACCGATTACATTGATTTATACCAGATACACTGGCCCGACGTAACGACGCCCATCCAGGAAACCATGGAAACGCTGGCAGAACTGATCAAGGCGGGAAAGATCCGCGAAGCAGGCGTTTGTAACTACAACGCGGATGAAATGAAAGAAGCGGCGAAGTACATCAACCTGGTGTCGAACCAGGTACCCTATAGCATGGTAAAAAGGGAGATTGAGGAGGAACTGGTTCCGTACTGCATCGAGCATCGCAAATCAATACTCGCTTATAGCCCCTTGCAGCGCGGCTTACTCACCGGCAAAATGAAGCCGGGGTACAAATTCGGCGAGGGTGACCACCGCGCCGGTCTATATTATTTTAAAGATGAGAATCTCGTAAAAACCAACGCTTTCCTTGATGAGATCAAGCCGCTGGCGGAGGCCAAGCAATGCACGCTTTCTCAATTGGTGATCCGCTGGACGGTCGAGCAACCAGGCATCACGATCGCACTGGTGGGTGCGCGCAATGGCGAGCAGGCCATTCAAAATGCGAAAGCGATGGAGGTAAAACTCACAAAGGAAGAGATCGCACAGATTGACAGCGCGTTAGAGAACGTGAAATTGGTACAATAAAACCACGTTGTCATTTTGCGAGCCGCAGCACGTACCTCCACCTTTGAACTGCTGGGCTGACAACGCGCTCCCTCTTTTGTCATTCCGCAATCAGCCGCGGCACGTGCCTCGACTTTAGGGCTGCTGGAGCTGACGAAGCGCCCCTTTTTTGGCCGCGTAAGCCGCCGAAGTTACAAGAACGAACTGCGGCAGTTTACGGAATGACAAATGAAAAAAAAGCGGGCGTTAAAAACGCCCGCAAATAATTCCTTCCTTATAAAAAACCCTTCTTAAAAATTCCTTATTTAAAATTTCCCTTAAAAGTCTTTCGGAAATGCTCGTAGTCAGGAATCGATACGTTGCGTACATATCCATTATCAGGATGCTGTGAAATATACTCCTGGTGATAAGGCTCAGCCGCGTAAAATTTTGTGAACGGAACCACTTCTGTAACAATCTTGCTATTATACACCTTCGAATCCGAAATACGTTTGATCTCGGCATCGATCACCGCTTTCTCTGCAGGCGTACGGTAAAAAGCAACTGAACGGTATTGCGTTCCCTGGTCATTTCCCTGATGGTTCAACTCCGTTGGATCCATGCTTGCAAAAAATGCTTTCACCAAAGTTTCATAAGAAATAACGGCAGGATCATAAAATACTTCCACCGCCTCGGCATGACCTGTCTCGCCCGAACAAACAGACTCGTAATCAGGGTTCTTCGATTTTCCACCGGAATACCCGGACACCGCGTCCCGAACTCCCGCAAGGCTCTGGAATACAATTTCCGAATGCCAGAAACAACCTTCGGCAAAAGTGGCCACTTGCTCATTGGCCGATGGCTTTTGTGAAATGCCTTTCGCGATATTCACCGGTTTGCCTTGAGTCTGTGCGCAGGACGAAAACACCACTACCGCAAACAGGGTTACTAATATTGATTTCATAAATGGTTAATTTAATTTATTTAGAGGCAACCGGTGGTTTTCCGCCAGCAGGAACAAAAATCAGTGCATCTGAATTCAAACAATAGCGTTTGTTGGTCGGCAATGGGCCGTCGTCGAACACATGCCCGAGATGTGATCCGCTTTTACTGTCTACTACCGCGATGCGCTCCATACCAATACTTTTGTCCTTGATAAGGCGAACGGCGTCCGGGTTTACAGGTGCATAAAAACTTGGCCAGCCAGTGCCTGAGTTAAATTTCGTTTCAGAACTGAAAACCGGTTGTAAAGATGCGGCCGAATAATAAGTTCCTTTTTCGTAAAAATGATCATACTTGCCAGTAAACGCCCGTTCGGTGCCTTCTTCGCGGAGGATGTAAAACTGGCTGTCCGTCAACTTACCCTTCCACTGCGCATCGGACATCTGCATAGGAAATGCGGTTTTATGGGTTGCCACAGGCGGATCGGGGAATTTACTGTTCTTCGCGGTCTGGGCATGGCAGGAATAAACGGTCGTCAGGCCAAGACAAGCAATCAGGAAAAAATAAACCTTATTCATAGTTTTGTTTTTATTATAGTATAAACGTATGATTGGTCAAAATAGATTAGCAACATATTGTTAAAGTACCCTAAATAGCCATTGACCAATAGGTGGTTTCACAGGGCTGCAGGATTACGGCTTCTTTGCAAATATCAACAGGTGCTGGATCGGCAGGAAGTCGCCATGCGATTCAAGCCGAAAACCGTTCGCTGCCAGTTCCTTCGTTACCTGCTGGACGCTCATTTTATGCAGTTCTTTGATCCCGACGGAAGGATCTTCTGCCTTGTATTCAAGCAAAACCAGTTTGCCGCCGGAACGAAGCGCATTCCGGATGCTCTGCAACATTTCTTTCGGGTATAGCAGCTCATGGTATACGTCTACCATAAACGCCATGTCTATACTGGACGCCGGTAGATTGACGGAATTGGTGTCTCCCTGTACGACCTCAACATTCACCGCCTTTAATTCCGCCTTGCGGTTTACCAGGAAGCGGATCATCTGCTCCTGGATATCAACGGCATACACTTTGCCCTGAGGCACTTTAGCGGCAACCCGGAAAGTGTAGAAACCCGAACCCGCACCAATGTCTGCAACAACACTATTGGCGGCAAGCGGAAATTTGCTGATCGCCAGGTTGCTGTTTTCTTCACGCTGGCGACTGCTTCGCTCCAGCCAGGAGGTACCAGAGGCACCCATGACCAGCGCGATTTCCCGACCCATGTAAAATTTACCGGTGCCATCACGAGTCGGTGTTTTGATAACATAACCGTTTTCTTTACCCTGCGCCGCGGCATCCAACGAACCGGCAGTTAACAAAAGCAGTCCAACAACGCATTGGGCGGCCAAGCTTGACCTTATCGTTAAAAAAATATTCATACAACTTATTGAATTAAAACACCTTTAAAATAATCAGCCATTTTTTGCCCACATTAGTTTCTCCTGCCAAATAATGCACCCTGCATACCGATGGTAATGCCGCTATAGGGTTGGTGGTTTGCTGAAAACGACTGAATAAAATCAACCCGGAAAAATTTTAAAATATTCTCGAGGCCTGCAAAGGCTTCCACGTAATTGTTGCCTGCGTTGACATAAAATGCATTGGTACCAACAACAAGGTTCCAGTTTAGTTTTTTCAGCAGCGGCAATTTGTTTGTGAGCAATCCATTGAAATGATGTTCGAGATTGATCGTTGAATAAAAACTGGTCGTTGTACTATTCAGGTAAAAAGGCGCAAGCTGGAAACTATTGAGGTACCTGCTGGCAAAAAGAGATTGGTTGCCGTTAAAGTGCTGGTAATCCACCACCTGCATTTTGTGGGTGTTTACAAAGCCGCCGAATGCCAGGCGGTAGTTCACCGTGCCCGCCAGCTGCAGGTTAACGTCATCATTCATAACAAAGCGCCATTTGTCGTAATTCACATCCGAAGCCAGCACGTTCGCTACTCCTTTGATCCAGTCAAAGCGAAACGTGGGATACTTAGAACCGAGGTTAAATTTGCTATCGGGAAACTCGATGTAGCGGGCCCCTGGTTGCCAGGTTAGTCCGGCAGACGCGATGACCGCCTGGTGGCGACTGATATTGGTACTAATGATTTCGCTCGGGTAATTCGGCGTAAACACGCGTTTTTTTACATCACGGAACGTATAGTCCGTTGTATTTTCCAGTGGCATCCGGTCCTGGTATTCAATATCGACGTGAAAGGTGAGCCCATCGGCAATGCCCTGGCTGTAGTTCACCCGTCCGTACCAGGCTTCATAGATCTTCAAAAAATTTTCTTCAAAATACAGCGTATTGAGGGTATTGGTGCGTTCAGTATAGGTACTTGTATTGTTGAATTGAAAAACGTCCTTGCCACCGCTCGCCGTCACTGAACCATTATATTTTTTTCCGAACAGATAACCGCCTGTTAGCGTTGCGTTCAGGTGGCGATTGTTAAATCCATAACGTATCCCGGGCGTAAGAAAAACACTTTTCCGATTCATGCGCAGGCTGTCAAGCTTTTTGCGGTAGGTGGCCTGTAGATTTACAACTAGCCCTTCGACGGTGTTGAAGTTAAATGCGTCAATTAGCGGACTCAGCGAATAGGTGGACCGTTTCCGGTCCCGGGTCATCGTTTGACCGGTAAAGAGCAGTGGAACAATGGCGATCTTGTTTCGCTGGCGATCCAGTGAATCCAGGTATTCAGGGCTTTTGCGTACCTGTTCGAGGCTGTCCTTCTTCCGGTAATCGATGATCTCTTCTTTTTTTAACGGCACCGGCCGAATGGAATCCCAATACGTTATGGTGCGTTTATTGGAACTGTCGAGGTAGCGAAGAAAAGTATTGTTAAAAAACTTTTTTGGAAACACCGGGTGGAGATCGAAATCGGAATACACGTTTACAAAACTGCCTGTTGCATCGAAACCCATGAGTTGAACCGACGGGTATAAGACCTGGTTTTTGATTACCCATACCTCATTCCCCAACGGTACATATAACTGGTCGATCCGAAGTGTATCGATCAACTCCATCTCTGATTCCTTCGTAAGCTGAAGGTGCACGCTGTGGATGCGCCAGTCGTTCTCGGTAATATTGATATACCCCGCAAATACTGGCTGATACTTTTTTTTCGGGATCACCTGGATCTTGTTGATCTCTTTGCCGTCTTCAACAAAAACACCGGCGAATTTATAGTTGTAGAAATTGAATGCATTATCGGCGATGGGCGATACAAAACCACGCGGATTTAAATTTTTACCGATCTGTATATTATTCTGGTAGAAGGAAAGAATCTGCGGCTGGCTCAGCCCGAAACCGTCGCTCTGTCCGCTAACGCGCGAAGACGTTACTTCAATCCGTACTTTATCAGGCCTTTCTACCGAATACGTAGACACGGTTTCTGCGAGGTACAACATCTTTGACTGGCTGCTGTCACCATCTTCAAAATCAACTTTCTGTCCAAATAATTTTTTGGGGTAACTGCGCAATTTCAACTGCCCTTTGATATATACCTCGCACTGGAATTTATCAAGCTGGTTGAGATAATACGTTCTTTTTTTAATGGCGTTGCGGATAATCTCGTAGGCAGGATCTTCCCCACCCGGCCTGATCACCACTTCTTTCATGCTTGTCTGCAGCATTGATAAAGAGAAATTTAAAATTTCGTCGTTATTGGTGATGGTCACCGTTTTTTCAACCCGGGTGTACCCGACGTATTGACAAACGAGTGTGTATTTACCGGGTTCAAGCTGTAGTGTATATCGTCCGGCGTCGTTGGCAGTAGTACCGATACCCGTACCCTTCAGGAGTATTGACGCGTAAGAAAGCACGGCACCCTTATCGTCGGAAACCAACCCGGAAATTCTGCCTGCCCTTGTTGGCAGGGCGAACAATACAAGCAGGCACAAAAGCGGAAGGGTCAGTTTCATAGATTAGCTGGAATGATACAACGAAAATAAGCAGCGAATGGTTATGAAAACGCGAAAGTTCCCGGCAGGATTAGCCATCCGCTTACCTTTAAGTGCCTCATACCATCGGATGGCTATTACACGCAGCATCACCGACTCTTTATTTTGGTTTCCAGGCGAAACTGCCCGCAAGGGCTGCAAAACCGGCAACCAAACCGCCGATGAGCCCGGTGACGCCAATAAGACTTGTCGGACTGTCTGTTGTCAAAATTACCTGGGAAATCCGGTGGGCGAGGATATGATTATTTGCGCTGCTGATGCCTGAAGCAATCATTACCCATAACAGGAAGATGGCTGCAAAGCCTGACAAAAATGCCAGCAACGGTTTTTGGTTGATGCACGCATTAACGATTATGGCCACGATGGCAACGCTCCACCAGGGCAGGTAGAGGCAGCAGATAAAACTGAGCAAACCAGTAAGCAGGAAGGATACCAGGAATTTCATGGCTTGAATATTTATAAGCGTTCAAATCGTTTTCACAAAGCATTGAATGTCATCGTCCACTTCACCCGGCTGTCATTAAAATCATCTTTCCCCATAAAAAACAACGGAAAGTAATTGCCCTTTGCCCAGTTAGTAATAAAATTGTCGTAAAACCGGCTGCCGGGATTGCCGTTTTGTCCACCCGGGTAAATGCCATAAGCTTCCGTTTTCGGCGTCAAGTGAACGATCATGCGCCAGCTGGGACCGTGGACCACCTTCATTGCATTAATGGAATGGGCGCCGCCGCCGATGTTCAGGTGAAGCCGGCTTAATGCCGGAAGCCGGGTCAAGTGGGTAACGCGTGCATCTTTAAAAGCTGCCCAGGACAGTTTATCGGATGCTTCCGCCTTTTCCCAAACCGGCAATGCCCGGTTAAACGCCTCTATCACATCGTCAGCAAGTGTTTCTTTTTTGGAAGTATGGATGTTGTCCAAGAATTGAAAGGCAGAATCTTTTAGCAGCCCTTCCAGCAGCGTACTTTCATACGGCATGGTCGACACACTGAGGGCAGCCAGTTCATCGGCCCAGATCACCGTTTTCAGACTGTCGTAGAGTACCGTAAAGATCGTTGCCCCCGTTTCGTTTGGATCGTTGCGCAGGTTCCATCGCTGCAGGATATCCCAGTATTTGCGCCCGGCCTCAGGAAGTTGGTTCCTGTTGACGGCTTTCAGCAGCAATGGCCTGAGACCTTCAGCAAATACGTTGTAGTTATCGGTCTGCAAACGCATCATGTCGTTCACCGTAATGTTCTTCATGGCGTTGAGGCGCCGGTTGATGATGTTGCCCCGGTACGACGGAAATTCGCTGCCCAGGTAATATGGGTAACTCGAATCGGCCGGTGCCTGGTTGGCGCTGCTGACAAAACCACGTACGGGGTTGTACATGCGCGGGTTTTCAGCTTGCGGTATCATGCCCTGCCACATGTAGGAAGAGTCGGTGCCAGGCATCACGAAATCACCCTGCATTTTCCATTTGGCGGGAAATTCGCCCTGCGCGCGGATCGCGATGTCGCCGTTTTTACTGGCGAATACGATGTTCTGCCCCGGCGTACGCAGGTTCCTGGCGGCACGCACATAATCCAGGTAATTGTTGGCACGGTCCAGTTCATAAAATGTTTTGATCTCGTTGCTGGCATCATGTGCCTTCCACCGTACCGCATAACTTTTACCATCGTGGCTTTTATTTTCGTATCGGTCATCAAACAGTACAGGACCAAAAATGGTGTAGGCGACGGTGTCCAAGAAATCAGCCCCTCCCTTTATCTTATAGCGTTCGATCCGCTGCGCCGTTTTTTTCCAGCCATTGTCGAACCAGTATTCGTTTCTCGTCTCGTCCCTGAATTTTATTTCATAATAATCGCGCACATCCCTGCCCGCATTGGTAACCCCGAAGGCACAGCTGTCGTTAAAGCCGATGATGATGCCCGGAGCAGATGGAAAGGAGGCTCCATACGCATTAAACGACGGTGTCTGAATTTGCATTTCGAACCAGATCGATGGCAGGTTCAACCCGAGGTGCGGATCATTACAGAGAATGGGATAA
>JBBSSY010000036.1:0-12114 GCA_038241595.1 Chitinophagales bacterium
CATGGAACCTGGTGATACAGCGGCGATTTTGAAGGAGAAGGTATTTGAAATCATGACGGCGTACTACGTAGCGAACAGGTAATGAGCGGTCAGCTGTCAGCAATCAGCAATCAGCAATCAGCTATCAGCTATCAGCAATCAGCTATCAACTTTCAGTGTCTTTTAGTTAAGAAAATATTCAATATTCAACAATCAATATTCAATGCTCAATAAGGAAAATATAGCATGACTGCTTGGTCTTTGTTGAATATTGAGCGTTGACAATCGCTTAATGAATATTTTTTTTAAGACTTCCTAATTAGCCGATATTAAATCAACAGTCTGAAGTACATAAATTAAACGCTAAGCTACGCATTGAGCATTGAATATTGAGCGCTGAATACTGAAAATTTCTTGCCCTAATTATAAACTGCAAACTCCCAACTGCAAACTCCCAACTGCAAACCGGCAACTGCAAACAGCCAACTGCCAACTGAAAACTGCAAATCGCCCACTGCTCTCACTGCTTCATCACCTGCATCACCTTACCAATATCCAGCAGGTCCAGGCATTGAGGGATGCCGTAGAGCATACACGTGTTTTTGACACAGGGCTCGCAGGGCAGGTCACCGAGGCGGACAATGTGCCGATTTTCGGGGTTATACGGCGCGGTATTATTTTCGTTGCCTGCACCAAATAGTACGACGGTGTACACACCAAGGGCGTTTGCCAGGTGCGCCGGACCCGAATCGGTGGTCAATACCATTTTTGCCGACGCGATGGTTTCGATGAGGGCTGGCAATGACGTTTTGCCCGAGCGGTCTGTAATACCGGTCTTGTCCGGCATTTCTGCCAGTACGGCCGTGACATATGCCGCATCTGCCGGACCACCGACCAGGATGATTTCTTCGCTGAAATTCTTGCGGAGCGCTTCAATAAATGACACTGATTTTTTTACGGGCAGGCGACGTGAAACCGCTTCAGAATTTATATTGAAAACGATCGCATTTGATTTGGCGACAGCCGGCGTGTTTAACCGGATCAGTGGAGGTATATGATCACCTGGGTTAAACTGCCGCAGCAGATCAAGGTATTCTTCCACGCGGTGTATGCCCTTTTTGCGTTCATAGGATGCCGTTAGCAGGAAACCCCGCAACTCTTTGCGGAAGCCGATTCGTTTGGCCGAGCCGGAGGCAAAGCCGACGAGTGCGGAAGAAAATGAATCGGGCAGGGTGAAAAACAGGTCGAAATGCTCCGTACGGCGTATCATGCGCCCAAACCGCCAACTGCCACGGAGACCGGGATAAGCTTCTTTGGAAAAGATAAACCGATGTTCAAGTTGCGGGAAATAATCAAGGAGCGGGTCAAGGCCTTTCTTCGCGATCACACTGATGGAAGCGGCGGGGTACGCGACTTTCAGCGCATGCAGAAAACCCAGGCTCATCACCATATCGCCCAACCAGTTGGGCAGCCGCACAAGGATCTTCATGAAATAATTTTAAATTTTCACCCCGGATTAATCATGGCCGGAGTGTGGTCACCGTTCCGTCCGCATGCCAGCGCACGATGGCAGACGGCATGGCCTGCGCCAAATCGTGCTGCCGGTACCGGACAATATAATCGACACCTTCTTTTACGGTATTTGAAATGGCGGTAAACACCGCTGGTGTTGGTTTCCCGGTCAGGTTTGCCGAAGTGGAAACAAGCGGTTTCCGAAAACGTTTGATCAGGTGTTTACAGAACGGCTCGCTGACCACGCGAATGCCCACGCTGCCATCGGCACCCACGACATTGTTGGCCAGCCCGATGGCACCGTCATAAATAACCGTGGTGGGCTTTTCCACCGTTCGCAGGTAATTCATGATGACGGGATCTGGCTGGGCGACATAACGAATTACCTGCCTCGCTTCGGCCAATAAAATAATCAGGCTGTTCGGCGTCCGTTGTTTCAGCCGGTAAATCTTTGCGACAGCTGCTTCATTGGTGGCGTCACACCCTAGTCCCCAGACCGTATCCGTCGGGTAGAGGATAATACCACCTTGCTGTAACACCTGCACACAGGCATCGATATCCGGTAAAAAATCCGTCACAGCGACTATTTGCTGAGCGCCTTGTTCACCAGTTCGGCCGCTTCGCTGAGGAGGATGGCAGACTGCACCTTCAACCCGCTTTCGTCGATCAGTTTTTTTGCTTCTACGGCATTTGTGCCCTGTAGCCTGACGATGATGGGCACTTCAATATTGCCCATGGTCTGGTAGGCGTCAATAACACCCTGCGCCACGCGATCGCAGCGAACGATGCCGCCGAAAATATTAATGAGAATGGCTTTAACTTTCGGGTCTTTTAAAATGATCCGGAAACCGGCTTCCACCGTTTGTGCATTGGCGGTACCACCTACGTCAAGGAAGTTGGCCGGTTCGCCACCGCTGAGTTTAATCATGTCCATGGTAGCCATGGCAAGGCCTGCGCCGTTTACCATACAACCAACGTTGCCATCAAGTTTCACGAAGTTGAGGTTGTATTTGCCTGCTTCCACTTCTGTCGGATCTTCTTCACTCACATCGCGCAATACCGTTAGTTCCGGGTGACGCATGAGCGCGTTGTCGTCCAGGTTCATCTTGCAATCTACCGCCAGGATTTTATTGTCACTGGTTTTGAACATCGGGTTGATCTCCACCATGCTGCAGTCAAGACCTACGTAGGCGTTGTACAGGTTGGTAACAAACTTCACCATATTTTTAAAGGGTTCACCGCTCAAACCGAGGTTGAAAGCGATCTTCCTGCCCTGGAAAGCCTGAAGCGGTCCGCTCGGATGTACCCATTCTTTAAATATCAAATCAGGGGTATGTTCAGCCACGTGTTCAATGTCCATACCACCCTCTGTGCTATACATAATAACATTTTCACCCTTTGAGCGATCAAGCAGGATAGACAGGTAATATTCCTTGATGGGGTTTGGTCCGTCGTAGTAAACATCCTGCGCTACGAGTACTTTGTTCACCACCTTACCTGCTGGTCCGGTCTGGATGGTCACCAGTGTTCCGCCGAGTATATTCTGCGCGATCTCTCTTACTGCATCTGCGTTTTTACCAACTGCTACGCCACGTTGTTCTTTTCCGACAATGGTTCCCTTACCGCGGCCACCTGCATGAATCTGTGCCTTTACTACGGCGAAATTGCTGCCATACTGGGTCTTGATCTGGCGGTAGGCTTCTTCGGCTTCACCAGGGGTATTGCAGGCAATGCCTTCCTGGACCGGAACATTGTATTTCTTCAGTAACTCTTTGGATTGATATTCGTGCAGGTTCATTGGAATAATTTCCGCTAAAATAGGTTAGAAAGAGGGAATAGAAAAATAAGCGGTTTGATGTTGCGGTAAATATAAATGGGCTTTGGAGTCCATGAGCAAATTGCGGCTACTGATACATGGTTGAATACGCAGAGTTCATTTCTTCTGCTATCACGGTCGACGGCCTACAGGCGTAGCGCGTCATGTACTCTTGAGGTAATCAACGTGGTTTTACAGCGTGCACCATAAACATATACGGACCAACAGAAACACGTCGTCATTTACGCCTCCCAAACGCACCCAGGAACGTGCGCTCCACCGAAATCAACATGCCTCGCTCCCCTACACGCAGCATGTTGCCGGTTAGTTGAAAACGATAGCCCGCGTTGATTTTAAGATTGCTGTTGATAATCACCTGCACCGCGGGGGCGAGGTCCAGCATGGAATGCTTTTTATCCAGGCCACGCATACCCAGCATTTCGAGGTAGAGGTTGATATTGGTTTGTTTGTAATCGGTATAATTTTTCGGAAAGAGCAGGTACCCGGCAGAGACGCTGTAATTAAGCGCCTGCAGCGAATGCTCCTTGTGGTCATGACCACTGTTCTTTGCGAAAACCCGCAGCACACTGCCCGAACCGGAAAAAGCAAATCTGCCAAGCAGTTGCGTGGCTATCACTCCGGCCTCCACCCCATTGTTGTCCCCCCATAGATTGATGTCCTCATAAAGGAAGGGGCTGCGTGAGTAAGCGCCCTCGGCAAAGACGGCAAGGCGAAAATGCCGGTGAATATCATCATTTGAATAAAACCGGTACTTGGCATACAGCCTCGCAGACTCCCACGCCAATCGGGGCGTATAAAAATCCGAAAATGTAGATGCCAGGTGCACCATCCATTCTTTATTGATGCCTACCATCAGCTCGGGCGTATAACGCTGTTTGAAAAAATTGTTGTATTTACTGTCGGGGTAGCGGGCGGTCACTTTTCCGCTGATCGATTTGGCGGGCATGTTGGAGGCGGGCTCCGTAAATACATACAGTTCCTGCGCACCAGCTGCTGAGAAAGCGGCGGTAAATATGATGAAACAAATCCAGTGCTTCATGAATGTTTATTAAATGGTTGGAATGAATGTCCCGGGCGCCGGCACCTGAATATTTTTGGGTTGATCATGCCACTGCAGATGCATTAAAGCAGAAGACACATCTTGCCTAGTACGTCATGATGATGAACCACGGAGATGTGAGGCAGTGAGGAACAAAGTATCCTCCCTGCCGACTGTCTCCGTGATTCAAAAAAAATCTATATCGTCACGTGATAAACGCGGCTATCGGCCGCAAGCCCTTCTTTCTTACAACACGCAGCAGCCTTACCCGTTTTTATACAGGACATTTCAGTCGCGGCGCTGAATTTTTTAAATTCGCGGGCCGATAAGAAATCTTTGTCAACCATCGTGAGCTGCCGTTTGCCGGAGAGTTGCTGGTCGTGGATATTAAGAAAATGAAATGTCCGGCCATTAATAACGACATGTTCGTCGTTCTCTATGGCAATGCCAGCAAAATTGCCATTAAGGGTGAGTTTGCCCACGGAAAAACCGGCTTCTTCCACTGCCTTTTGAAGGCGGTCGATGTCTACGGCCGAAGAAGGTTTGAATGAAATAGAAAAAGCGGAGTTTTTAATGTCTGAAACAACCGTTTGTACAAACGGCAATTTCTCCAGTGATTTATAAATGGCCTTTGAACACATGGCGCAGGTGAGCCCGCTTGCCTGCAGGGTAGCGGATTGAAACTGGGCATGGGAAAATAATGCGGATGCTACCAAAAGGACAATGATGAAAAAACTTTTCATGGTTAAATAAAATAATTGATAAAATATGGTTGAAAACAGCGATAGTCGACGTTTTCATCTCATATTCTAAACACACCATGAAGTCTGAACAAAGATTCAGCAGGAAGATCGGGGGGTTGGAAAGTTACCGCCTTATTTAGAAGCAATGACGCAGCATATGTCCTGGAAACATGCGTAAAAAATTGGTTGGGAACGATCGCTTCAGGTACTGCCAAGCGGAAGTTAGCATTGACCAGCTTATAACTGTCTGCAAGCCGGATCATTTTAAGCTCATTCTTGCAGCAGTTGTTGGGCGCTTTGGGCATGCCGCAATTATCACAATTTTTACTGCCCGTCGGGATTAAGGTTATGTCGGTCACCTTATCTATACAGTGATGAATTTCCATGGCCAACCCGTTGGATAGAGCCAGGTAAAGCACCGCAAGGAGTATGGTAAAGATTCTCTTCATCTGCTTCGCAAAAGTACGTTTCTTTAACAAACAGCAGGTATACAAAATGTTAATGCGTTCTGCGGGCGCCTAATTGATAAAAGTCCAGAAGATACCCAGGCGGATGAGCAAGCCGGGATAAGGATAAAAGGGTGCAGCCAGGTTGTTGTTGGTAAAGCCAAATTTTTCACGCACGCGCAAGGTATTTAAGTTCTCCCCACGGACATAGGCGGTAAAGGTCTTGATCCTGAAATGAAGGTAGAGATCGATCTCCGGGAGGCGCAACTTGATGGTTTCACTGTTCTGGTAATAAAACTGGCCCAGCACAGGTGAATAGCCCATGGCTTTGTAGGGAGTATGGTATTTTACTTCGGTGCCAAAATGCAATTGCAGATTTTTAAAGCCAAGGTTGCCTTCGTAGCCGAAGCGGTTGCGGGTGAAAACCAGTGGGATATTTACCGGTGCGAAACCTGCTTTTTGCTGCACGCTCACCTGTGTATACAACCGCCAGCGGCGGCTCACACGGAACTCCTTGTCGGCCGTTACCTGCAATACATTAAAGAGGGCCGACGACTGGTCTGCGTTGTAATAGTCTTTAAAATAGGTATAATTGGTCACCAGGTAATAGTTACCTGTTAATTTAAGTTTGCGCTGGGGCTGTTCAAGAGACGCGAAAATATTGGTGACGTTTTCCTTCTTGAAATTAGTGGCGTTGCCAAAATTAAAACTGCTGTTGTTGTCATATATATAGGATGGAGTGCGGTTCACGTTTTGGAAACCGGCCTGCAGGTACCCGATCCGGCGGCTGATGTAGCGTCTGAGGCTGACAATGCCCGCGTAATCCCCGGCGTTGAAACCGGCGAGGTACAACTGGCCGTTCGCCTCGATGTCCCACTTTCGGTTGCGCGTTTTATTGCGGTATTCGCCATGGATGAAAATGTTATAGTAATTTTTCTCCCCTACGTCAAATACCCCGTGCAGGTTCTGCAGGGAACCGCCTACCTTGATAAATTGCTGGGCATTTTTTTCATCCGGAAACTGGTACACGGATATGTCGTTTACCACTTCGTTCCACCGGTCCTTGATGTTAAGCGTGTCGAGTGATTGCAGGATGTCGTAGTTGCGCCGGTAAAATCCGGAATCAGCATTCTGCGCGGACGCGTTGTAATCCTGGTAATTATAGGTATAGGAGGATAAACGGAATGTATGTTCGACGCGTAATTTTGGGTAAAACAACGGGATGACACTGCTGTCCGTAACGATAGAATCCTTCCTGCCCAGGTCGTACTGTTGCCTGAACATAATCGTAGAATTCTTGTATTTCGTACCGGTATTGATGGTGCTGGTGAAAACGCTCGGACTGCTGCCGACATCATTTCGCCCAAGCTGTACCGGTACCAGCAAACGGTTTTGATACGACTTTACATCGTCGAGGTAATTTTCGGCAGGGCTGATGCCGCCGTTTTCGGCGGACTGTATCTTGTTGCTGATCGCAATAAAAAAGGCGCGGTAGCGCCTGTTCTTCGACTGGTAGTTTGAATTCAGGCGAAAGCTGCCATGGTTGGTATTCTGGTTTTTAAAGTAACCCGGCGCGTTGATAAAACGGTATTGAAAAGCCGCATTCCAGTCGGGCGTTATATTCTGGGTATGCACCAGGTTGATCATCTGCTCTGTGCGGCTGCCAAGGATGTAACCCAGTTCGGAATAAGGACGCGTGGTATTGAAGAAACGCGTTTCTGCCAGGTTAAACTGGTAAATGTCATAAGCATGGAAACCGGCATCCCAGCCCGCCGGCAGGATGGGATTAAAGATCAGCGAACGCGCCGCATTGCCGGTGTTGCCGAGAAAAGTATAGTCAGGGGGAATAGGGAATCGCTTGCTAAAATCAACAAAACTGGAATCAAACCGCACATACCGGCTGGTATCGAGGTAACGGAATGTGATGGTGATTGAATCTTCCTGCCCCGTGCGGTGGTTGAGGCTGTCATTGCCACCTGCCTTCCCACCGGCACCGCCGCTGAAACTGCCCCCACCCGGCAATCTCCTCATCGGATTCTGTGCCTTTGTCAACAATCCCGCGCACAGCATGATGAAGCACAGTAAGAAAGATATGTTTGACTTTTTGATCACGCAGGAAAGACGGCAAATTAACGATATAATCGCAGGTTGTAATATGCGGGCAGCAAAATTTGGGTATAGATTTACAGTGTGGGAGGCGGCAACGGGTTGGTTGATCGTTGCTTTAAAATGTTGGTGCGAGGAAAATTCAATAGTCAACGCTCAATATTCAATACTCAATAAAATATATCACGGGAGATCGACCGGTTCTACACTTTCTTTGTTGAACACTGAACACTGAGCGTTGACTATTCAACGTCGTTTAGTTAGCGGTCTTAAAAAACAATCAATAATCAATTTTCAATGCTCAATATTCAATAAAGAAGTGGCGGTCAAACTGGGTTTCTTCATTGAGCATTGAAAATTGATTGTTGAAAATTGATTATTTTTTTAACTAAACGACATTGATTGACTATTGACTATCTTTTGGGCCGGGCCCTATCGTGAACGGATACCTGGGCCTGCGGCCTGTCAGATTTTCTCCCATCACAGCCTTGCTACCAGCTCCTTAAAAATAGCCGTCAGCTTGGGTTCCGCTTCGCGGGCAGCCTGCAATACTTCTTCATGGGTGATGATATTGTCTTCCTCCCGGATACCAATGTCGGTGATCACACTCATGGCTACCACGGGCAAGCCAAGATGCCGCGCGGCAATCACTTCCTGCACCGTGCTCATGCCAACCGCATCGCCGCCAAGTATGTGCAGCATTTTATATTCGGAACGGGTTTCGAAAGTCGGGCCTGTAACACCGACGTACACCCCCTTTTTCACTTCGATGTCCAGTTGTTTGGCAATGGATTTCACCAGCCCGATCAGGTGTTTGGAATAAGGTTCGCTCATATCAGGAAATCGCGGTCCAAGCTGTTCTTCATTTTTTCCCAACAATGGATTGGGCGCAAACAGGCTAATATGGTCCTTGATGATCATCAGGTCGCCGATCTTAAAGTGCGTATTGATACCACCGGCGGCATTGCTCAGGATCAGGTTTTCTATACCGAGAAATTTCATCACGCGGATGGGATACGCGACGTCGCCGGAAGAATATCCCTCGTAAAAATGAAAACGCCCGGACATCGCGACGATCGTTTTGCCACTTAGTTTGCCAAAGATGAGCCGGCCATGATGACCTTCCACGGTGGATACCGGAAAATGCGGAATTTGTTCGTACGGCAGCTCTTTTTCCACGTCGATCTCGGCGGCGAGGTTACCGAGGCCGCTGCCAAGAACGATGCCCACTGCTGGCCGGGTGGGATATATCGAGTGTATATACTGAATCGTTTCCTGGATCTGGTCTATTAAATTGATCATGTTTTTTAATTGAGGTGGCGGCCCAATGCCGTCAGCTGATTATTAATTTAATTAAATGGGTTTACCCCTTTCTGGTCGTACATTGCCCTTGTGCATCGAAAGTAATAAACTCTGCGTTTCCATAATAACAAAGGTGATGTGGCGAAGGCTGCTACAAACCGCCAACTTAAAACTGCCACCGATTTTACGACCCCGCACATACCTGGATGCCCTTGTAAAAACGGGGTTGGTGTTTGCGCTTATGGCGATAAGCTGGTGTGCGTCTGCCCAGGTTTGTACCGGTAGCCTGGGAGACCCCGTGGTCAACGTAGATTTTGGCAAGGGCGGCAATCCTGGTGCACGGCTGCCCGGCGCGGTGACCAATTATAATTACGTGCCCACCGATTGCCCACAGGATGGCAATTACGCCATCTTAAACGCGACCTACAATTGCCATGGTAGCACCTGGCATGATATACCTGAAGACCATACGCCCGGCGACGCCAACGGCTATATGATGGTAGTAAACGCCTCCTACACTCCTGGCGATTTCTACCTCGACACCGTAAAAGGGCTATGCCCGAACACGACCTATGAATTTGCATCGTGGATCGTAAATCTCTCGAGGCCATCCTCGTGTGGAGGGTCGCCCATCAAACCCAATCTTACGTTCAACATTGAAACAACAACCGGCACCGTGCTCAGCACCTACAACACGGCGGCAATCGACTATACGCCGTTTCCACAGTGGCGGCAGTTCGGCGTTTTCTTTACCACGCCGGCAAGTGTGGGCAGCGTGGTATTGCGGCTGACCAACAACGCGCCGGGCGGTTGCGGCAATGACCTGGCGCTGGATGACATCACCTTCCGGCCATGCGGACCTACCATCCAGGCCGCGTTTACCAGCAACACCGCCAAAAGCATCGGCATCTGTGAAGGCCAACAGGCACCGCAATATGATTTAACCAGCAGCGTATCATCTGGTTACTCCAACCCAGTTTACCAATGGCAGCGCAGTGTGGACAGCAGCTTGTTTACCGACATCGCCGGCGCCGTTTCGCTTGTGTACCAGGCAGACCCGGTTAAACCGGGACGGTACCGGTACCGGCTGGCTGTTGCGCAGGCCGGCAACAGTTCCGTTGCCTGCCGCATTGTGTCTAATGAACTGACCGTCCAGATTTATCCGACACCGGTGGTCAACGCCTCGGCCAATAACCCGGTATGTGAAGACAGCCCGTTGAAACTTGCGGCTTCCGGCGGAAGCCAATATGCCTGGAGCGGACCGAACGGGTTTAGCGCGCTTGCGCAGTTACCAACGTTTAGTGCATCGTTAAACAGCAGCGGAACCTATTATCTTGAGGTAACCAGCGTGGACGGTTGTAAAAATACAGATTCAGTAAAAGTCAACGTTTTTCCAAAAGCTTCGGTAGCTGCAGGCGCCGACCAGACCATTTGCGAAGGCCTCGCCATCGCACTAAACGGCAGCCTGGCAGCGGCGTACCGGTGGTCTCCGGCCAAAGGGCTGTCAGCTACCGGCATCAGGAATCCGATTGCCAGGCCGGCGGATACAACCACCTATGTGCTGACTATTACCGACAACAACGGCTGCCAGCGTTCCGATTCGCTGACGATAAATGTATTGAAGAAACCGCTTGCGGAAGCAGGTCCGGAAAAGCAGATTTTTGAAGGGCAGTCGGCAACTCTTGACGGTTCTGCAAAGGGTACGGGTATCCGTTACTCATGGAGTCCCGCTACCAGTATGACGAATGCAAATACCCTCCAACCGGTCGTCGCGCCAGCAGATAATACCACGTATACGTTGTCGGTAATATCTGATGTAGGCTGCGGTGCTGCGCAGGATCAGGTATTCGTTTGCGTGTTTAAAAAAGTGGCGATCCCGAATGCGTTCTCACCCAACGGTGATGGCATCAATGATGACTGGAACATTCTCTACCTCCAAACTTACACACAGGCCGTCGTAACGGTTTTCAACCGCTACGGGCAGCAGGTCTTTACCTCCAACGGCTACAACAAAAAATGGAATGGCACCGTCAACGGCAATCCCCTGCCCGCCGGTACCTATTATTATATGATCGATCGGAAGAATGGTTTGGCGATGCTGAACGGGTGGTTGTTGATTGTTCGGTAGCAGTTTCTCGGAAAGCTATCAGCTATCAGCTATCAGCCAGAAGACAACCTGCTTCGGCTAAGAACTACAAACCATAAACTATAAACCATAAACTTTTCCCCCCTTATCTTCGCACTTCTAAAAATTTGAAACATGCAACAACTGATCCTGGAAGCCTGGGCAAACCGCGAATTGCTTAAGGATGAAAAATATACAGATGCCATACGCGCAGTGATTGAAGACGTGGACAAGGGACGTTTGCGCACGGCTTCCCCGGAGGGAACAGATGCCAACGGCCATTCAAAATGGGTGGTGAACGAGTGGGTAAAACAGGCCATCCTGCTTTATTTTGGCATCCAGCAGATGAAAACATTTTCCCTGCCGCCTTTTGAATTTTATGATAAGATGCAACTCAAAAGCGACTACGCATCACTGGGAGTTCGTGCCGTGCCGCATGCCGTGGCCAGGTACGGTGCGTTTCTCGCCCGCAATGTGGTGCTCATGCCGAGTTATGTAAACATCGGCGCATTCGTGGATGAAGGCACCATGGTGGATACCTGGGCTACAGTCGGCAGCTGCGCCCAAATCGGCAAAGACGTTCACCTCAGCGGTGGCGTGGGCATCGGCGGCGTGCTGGAACCGTTACAAGCTTCGCCCGTGATCGTGGAAGATGGTTGTTTTCTCGGCTCCCGTTCGATCGTAGTGGAAGGTGTGATCGTGGAAAAAGAAGCGGTGCTCGGCGCCAACGTGGTGCTTACGCAAAGCACCAAGATCATCGACGTCAGCGGCGCCGAACCGATTGAATATAAAGGAAGGGTTCCTGCACGCAGCGTTGTGATACCGGGCACCTATGCCAAGAAATTTCCCGCTGGTGAATATCATGTCAACTGCGCGCTGATCATCGGCAAACGCAAGCCGAGCACGGATTTGAAGACGAGTTTGAACGATGCGTTGAGGGATTTTAATATGTCGGTGTAGAAGAGGGGCTATCAGCAATCAGCTGTCAGCTATCAGAAGAAGGGTATGGGGTATGGGGTATGGGG
>JBBSSY010000037.1:0-12029 GCA_038241595.1 Chitinophagales bacterium
AGCCGGATACTTCGGCGGCACTGAGTTTCTTGATGATATTGTCGAAAGTCTGCGTACGCGCCCAGTTATTGGGCGGTTTGCCCAGCGCCTCGTAGACCGCCTCCTCGTCCCATCTAATGCCCGCAAACGGGTTCTGGTGTTCGTGGGGGAATCCGAGGGTGTGGCCGATCTCATGGATGGCGGTGTCGATGCCATTGTGTGTATCGGGGGTATCCAGGTTCCAGCCAAAATTCATGGTTCGGGTATTTGCCGGCTGTTTGAGGATGTCCCGGCCGATAAATGACCACGAGCCGTCATCTTCCATAAACCCGATGCGCACCTCGGCATCCTCCCTTGCTTTCGCCTCAGTGAAATTAAGGCCGATGCCGACCTTTTTCCAGGATTCAAAGGCCTTGCGTACCACGTCCTGCTGATTCTTGCCACCTTTCCAGGTTTTCGTTGCCTTGCTGCCATCCGTGTATTCCACTTCACTGGCATCACTTTCCTTGTCAAAGAAATAATAATGCAGGTTGGTACCGTTGACCCATTTCCGGTTATTTTTCAAGATCATTGAAGCCCGTTCCGGGCTCATGCCCGGGGCCAGCGGGGTGGGCACGGTACGGGGCAGATTGCAGAAGCGCCTGGCGATGTCGACCCTGGCAACCGGTTTTTTCCTTGATTTAACAGGCATAGCTGGAGATTGGTAGGTAAAAATTTAAATTGGCACTAAAGCCGATTTACGCGTTGCGGGTTGATTGTTGGCCGCTTCATGTAACTGTGAATCTACAATGCGGTATTAATAATTACAATAGTTACCGTCAATTATAATCGTTTATGCCGAATTGGAACAAATAACCGAATTCTTCCTGCCATTTTTTCACCTTACCGGCAATGGCATAATGATTGACTCATGCATAGTCATTAAATTCTTAAACACATGGGAAAAATAATAGGAATTGACCTTGGAACTACCAACAGTTGCGTTGCCGTAATGGAAGGGAACGAACCTGTAGTCATTGCAAATGATGAAGGCCGTCGTACAACGCCGTCTGTTGTCGCTTTCCTCAAGAATGGGGAACGTAAAGTAGGCGACCCGGCTAAACGCCAGGCCATCACCAATCCGCACAACACCATCACCTCTGTAAAGCGCTTTATGGGCCGCAGATACGACGAGGTGACGGAAGAAATCAGTCATTGGAGTTATAAAGTATCGAAGGGTGACAATAATACCGTACGTATTGACATAGACGGCAGGTTATATACGCCGCAGGAAATATCTGCCATGGTTTTGCAGAAAATGAAAAAAACTGCCGAAGATTATCTTGGGCAGGAAGTAACCGAAGCAGTAATTACCGTACCTGCCTATTTTAACGATGCCCAGCGCCAGGCGACCAAAGAAGCCGGTGAGATCGCTGGCCTTACCGTTCGCCGTATCGTGAACGAGCCTACCGCCGCCGCATTGGCATACGGCCTTGACAAAGGTGGTAAAGACCAGAAAATTGCCGTATTTGACCTTGGTGGCGGTACCTTTGATATCTCCATACTCGAACTGGGTGACGGTGTGTTTGAAGTTAAAGCTACCAATGGGGATACCCACCTGGGTGGTGATGATTTTGACAAGGTAATCATGGACTGGCTTGCGGAAGAGTTCAAGAAAGAGGAAAACGTGGATCTCCGTAAAGACCCGATGGCTTTACAACGCCTGAAAGAAGCTTCCGAGAAAGCGAAAGTTGAATTATCATCGTCTTCTGAAACTGAAATCAACCTCCCTTATATTACAGCGCTCGAAGGTGTTCCGAAACACCTGGTTAAAAAGTTAACCCGTGCAAACTTTGAACAGCTCGCTGATTCATTGTTCGAACGTTGCCTGAAACCTTGTGAACAGGCTTTCAAAGATGCCGGTATGACGGTTTCACAAATTGATGAAGTGATCCTCGTAGGCGGTTCAACCCGCATTCCAAAAGTGCAGGAAATTGTTGAAAAATTCTTCAAGAGAAAACCCAACAGAAGTGTCAACCCGGATGAAGTAGTGGCCATTGGTGCTGCAATCCAGGGTGCCGTGCTGAGTGGTGATGTAAAGGATGTGTTGTTGCTCGATGTAACTCCGCTGAGCCTGGGTATCGAAACAATGGGTGGCGTGATGACACGTTTGATTGATTCCAATACGACCATTCCTACCAAAAAATCAGAAAGCTTTTCAACGGCTTCAGATAACCAGCCTGGTGTGCAGATCCATGTTTTACAAGGTGAGCGCCCGATGTCAAGCCAGAATAAAAGCCTGGGAACGTTTAACCTGGACGGCATTCCGCCGGCACCACGCGGTATCCCGCAGATCGAGGTTATCTTCGATATCGATGCCAACGGTATCCTCCATGTAACGGCAAAGGATAAAGGAACGGGTAAATCACAGAATATCCGCATCGAAGCAGGTAGTGGTTTGACGAAGGAAGAGATTGAAAAAATGAAAGACGAGGCCAAAGCCAACGAAGCAACGGATAAGGAAGCCAAGGAGAAAGTGGAAAAGATCAACCAGGCAGACAGTTTAGTGTTCCAGACCGAAAAACAACTGAAAGAATATGGCGATAAGATCCCTGCCGAGAAGAAAGCACCGATTGAATCCGCGCTGACAGAATTAAAATCGGCGCATAAATCTCAGGACATACCTGCCATCGATAAAGCAATGACAGAAATGAATACCGCCTGGGCTGCCGCGAGTGAAGACATGTACAAGGCAACACAGGATACCGCCGGCGCACAACCGGACGGCAACGGCCCGCAGCAGGGCCCGCAGAATGCCGGCGCCGCCAACGGCGATACCGTGACAGATGCGGAGTTTGAAGAAGTGAAGTAAATAAGTAGTGTGTGAATGTTTAAGAGCCCCGGGTTATTCCGGGGCTTTTTTTTGGTGTAGGGAAGAAACAGTTTTCAGTTTTTAGTTGGCAGTTGGCAGTATAGAATACTTACTGTAGAATTGCAACCTATATCAAACCATTGCCAACTGCAAATTGCAAATTGAATTCAAACTGCCAACTGCCAACTGCCAACTGTCAACTGTAAACTGTAAACTGACTTATGAATACGTTCGAAGAGGGAAGAATGATACTGATAGACAAACCGCTGCGATGGACTTCATTCGACGTTATCCGAAAGATCAGGGGACTGATCAAAATTAAAAAAGTGGGCCATGCAGGTACGCTGGATCCGCTGGCCACTGGGCTGCTGATCGTTTGCACTGGCAAGTTCACCAAACGCATCAACGAATACATGGCTGCGGAAAAAGAGTATACCGGCACGATAACCCTGGGCGCCACGACACCTACTTTTGACCTGGAGAGCCAACCCGAAAATCAGAAAGAATGTAATCACTTGTCCGGGGAGAATATCCGCGAGGCCGCAATCACCTTTACGGGTGAGCAAATGCAGTTGCCGCCGATTCACTCGGCAATTAAACAGGATGGAAAAAGGGTGTATGAGCTTGCACGACAGGGCGTGGAAGTGATTATGCAGCCACGACGCGTTGTCATCAACACCTTCGAACTGACCGATATCACCCTGCCCGTGGTTACCTTCCGAGTTGTATGTACAACCGGCACCTATATCCGCAGCCTTGCCAACGATCTGGGCGCGGCGCTGGGGTGTGGCGGATACCTTAGCAGTTTGCGGCGGACGCGCATTGGTGAATTTGAAGTAACGGATGCATCTTCCATGGAAGCATTTGAACAAGCGGTGAAGACACCCGGGGATTCTTAAAAGGGCACACCGATCCCAAGCTGGAACTGCCCGTCGCCTATATGCAGATTTTGCAGCCAACCTGCCTTCTGGTTAGCGTAAAATGGATTCTTTACTTTGTACGCCCAGTCGAAGCGAATGAGAAAATAATTGAAATCAAAACGAAGGCTCGTTCCTGCCGCTACGGCGATGTCTTTGTAAAGCCGGGTGAACATGAAATCCGCTCCTTTTTGCTCGGCACTGCCATCTGTTTTCCGCGACCAGACATTGCCTATATCGGCAAAGAAAGCGCTCTTTACTTTGATGCCTGCGATCGTAGCCAGGTTAAACCTGAACTCTACATTGCTTTCTATCTGGATATCACCGAAACGGTCGTAAAAGCCATTGTTAAGCGTGTCATAAAATATCGAGGAACCTATTCCGAGTCTTCGAACCTGCCAGGCACGCATGCTGTTAGGTCCGCCTGCATAGAAAGATTTGAAAAAGGGCAGTTGATTTTCTTTTTCCCCGTTGAGGGTTCTACCGTAGGGTACGCCGATGCCTGCATACAACCGGAACGCCCACTCGGAGCGTTTGAACTGGATCACATGACGAATGTCCCCATCTATTTTTACATAGCGATACAATCCGGCATCACGGTCTATGTGTTTTAAGAGGCCGAGGATGCCGCCGCTTTCTTCCAGGCCCAGCTTGAGCGAGGTAAAATGATTGTTCCGGGAATAGATCGATTTATAAATCAGGTTCTGGCTGATGATCAACCCGTTGTTAAACGAGTTGCGCAGGTTGGGTACGGAGATAAGCAGATCGGTAAGCCGCTGCCGGATGCCAAGCCGAACAAGTTCGATGTTGAAGGGGATATACAACCAGACATGGTTTTTGGTCCTTGGACCGATCTCATACTTTTTGGGCGACGTCGTCCACTCATAGCCGATTGAACCGTTGATGGAGCCGAGTGTAAAAAAGTCGCGGCGGTCGGTGTACGAAGCCGTGAAATTGAGGATGGTACGGGAAGAGTTGAGTCGGTCTTCACCCCGTATCTTAAACGGCAGGATGAATTTCGGGAAATAGATATTCTGCACAAGACTTCCCTGCAGGGTCTGCAGCAACCGTGTTTTTGTACCCAGTTCAATGCCCCCGCGGATATTGGTGGTCGACTGGATGGATTCCCTGGCCAGGTTGCGGTTGCGCAAACCAACATTTAAACCGATGCCGAACAGGTTACTGGTGGCGATCACATCGCCGGAATTGCGGGTGGCTTCCAGATCGATGACGAGGCTTTGTTTCCTGGCGGGATACAGTTTAATAATCGCCGCCAGCAGGCCCAGTGAATCATTTGGCTGCAGGTCGATGTTTACCTGTTGCCAGGCACCCAGCTGGCTGAATGTATTGATGGTTTTATAATAATTTGTGAGCCGGTATAGATCTCCTGGCACCAGGCTGCTGTTTTTAGCAAGAAACCGGGGTTTGAATTTTGTTGTCCGGTTAAAAATGGTAAATTTTCGCACATTCACAGAATCGAGACCGCGGCGACTAGAATCCGAAAACAGCAACAGGTCGGGGTAGATGCCGACGGAACTGATGTAATATTTTTTCAGGCTCGGCGCTCCTTCCGGCGTTCGTTGTTTGATCACGACATCGATCGTCGGGTTCTCCCGTCTTTTCTTCAATTCATTTAAAAGCCTGACCTGTTCAAAAGGATCAAGGCCGGGGTTGATCAGCCCCGCCAGTACGGTATCTACCTCTGCATAAATATCTTCCTTAGTAATTTTGAAATAGCCATGATCGCGGAAAACCGTAATGAGCCGATCAAGTTCTGCGGACACAACCTGTTGCGAGTATGGCTGGTTTTTTAGTAGCAGGGTGCCTTTCTTATTTTCGAGAACCAGCCGCTGCAGCGCGGTATCGCTGAGTACATAGCCGATAGAATCCATTTTAAGGTTTTTACCGGGAGAGACGTTAAATTCAATGGTGACGCGTTGTTGTTTACCCACCCGTTTCAGGCTGCTGTCCCAGGTGATCTGCGCGTTGTAGTAACCCAGCGAATTCATCAGGGCGTTCATAAAAATCACCGAACGAGACGCATAGAGGGTGTCAAACACTGCTGGTCGGATCAGGTTTTTGCGGATGCCGGCGAAAGACACTATGCGGACCTTCAGGCTGTCGTCCAGCTGGTTGTTCAGCCTCGTTTCGAGTTCCTGTTTTTCCGCCAGTTTGATGCTAGTGCTATTAATTTTGATACCCGTTTTATATACAAACGGTTTGCCGGCCTGGTATTTCCTGGGTACCGTACACGAAACGGCGAACAGGATCGCAACCAGTAACAGGCGGTAAAGTGAAGAAAAAAAAGAAGTGCTAACTTGCCCGGAATATATCATAGATAAGATTACCCTGATCCTGGTTTGTGTTTTATATTTAAAGAAGGATTATAATTTCTCCACCGTGGCGCTTAAATTCAATCCCGGATGCTTTCAAAATCGCAGGTCAAATATATTCAAAGTTTAATCGAGAAAAAATTCCGAAACGCAGAAGGGGTTTTTGTCGCCGAGGGTCCGAAGATTATTAACGAATTATTGGGCAGTGAAAATGCCGGGTTGGTGGCGCTGTATGCCACTGAAGACTGGAAGCCCGCTGCTTTTGATAAAACCGGGCTAACCGTGGTTACCGATTTTGAATTAAAGAAGATATCTTTTCAAGCAACACCGAACCAGGTGCTCGGTATTTTTAAACAATGCGCGCGCGAAGCGGTACCGGCCTTCAATAACCGGCTCAGTATTATGCTTGACGGCATCCAGGATCCAGGCAATTTCGGCACCATTGTTCGGATCGCTGATTGGTTCGGCATCCGGTACATTGTTGCGTCGCCCGACTCGGCAGATGTATATAATCCAAAAGTGGTACAGTCCTCGATGGGGAGCATTGCGCGTGTGCAGGTGTTTTACCAGCAGCTGGAAAATGTATTCCGTGATCATGCCGAATTGCCGGTGTTTGCCGCCACGCTGCACGGAAAGCCATTGTACGGGTATGGGAAAATTAATGAAGGCATGTTGCTGATCGGCAATGAATCCCGTGGCGTGCATCCTTCGTTGGTAGCTGCAGCGGCCAATCAAATCAGCATCCCATCTTACGGCAAGGCAGAGTCGTTGAATGCCGCAGTGGCAACAGGCATTATCTTAAGTCATGTTGTTTAGAGCCACACCCATGCGACAACCGGTAATCTAAAAACCGGCCGCTGAATCATTCCCCCGCTTGTCTGCCACGGCTTCTATCAGGCCATTGTTAAGAATCTTGATGACCTCCGTTCTGCCGATACTTCCACGCTTGTTAATCTTGTAACCCATTTGTTCGAGACCGGGTAGCACCGCCGATGGAAAATCGGCTTCCACATCCAGCACATCGGGCAGCCATTGGTGGTGAAACTTGGGCTTGTTAACTGCGTCTGCCGTGCTGAGGTTGAAATCAAGCATGTTTACCAGTGTCTGGAAGACGGAGGTGGTAATGGTTGTGCCACCGGGCGTTCCGACAACGATATAGGGTTTGCCATCTTTTAATACAATTGTTGGTGTCATCGAGCTGAGCATACGCTTACCCGGTGCGATGGCATTGGCTTCCCCGCCAACCGCGCCGTACATATTGGGTACACCTGGCTTCGCACTGAAATCATCCATCTCGTTGTTGAGCAGGAAGCCCGCACCGCCGACCACTGTACGGCTGCCATAGCCACCGTTTAACGTAGTTGTCACGGATACCGCGTTGCCATCTTTGTCATACACACTGAGGTGGGTGGTTTCTTCACTTTCCGGCGGCAGGTTGCCCGACTGGATGTCCAGGCTGTTGCCCGCTTTTTGCGGGTTATACAATTTCATTCTTGAGGCGATGTATTCGTCACTCAGCAGTTTTTTCACCGGCACTTTAAAAAAATCGGGGTCACCGAGAAATTTCGCCCGGTCGGCGTAGGCCAGCCTTTCCACTTCCGTCATGAGGTGTATCGCTGCCAGGGAATGAAAGCCGTAGGCTTTCAAGGGCTGATTTTCTACCATTTTCATCATCATTGGCAGCAGCACCCCGCCGCTGCTGGGCAGGGGCATGGTAATGATCTTATACCCTTTATAATTAAAATGAACGGGTTCCCGTTGTTTTGCCTGGTAGTTTTTCAAGTCTGCAAGCGTAATAATGCCCTTGCCGCGTTTCATTTCTTCCACGATCAGCCGGGCGGTTTCGCCTTCGTAGAATCCTTTCTGGCCCTGGTCACGAACGCGTTTCAGTGTATTCGCCAGGTCTTTCTGGATCAGCGTGTCGCCTGACTTCCAGCCAGTCTCTTTCACAAAAACCGGCATAACCGTATTTTGCTTTTTAAAGGATACCTGCGTTCCGTTAAGCCCGCGGGCTTCCGACTCGGTGATGGCAAATCCCTTTTGGGCCAGTTCAATGGCAGGAGCGATCAGCATTTTAAAAGGCAATTTGGCATATTTGGCGGCGGCGAACAGTCCGGCGATGGTGCCGGGCACGCCTGCTGCCAGGTGACCCTCCTGGCTCAGTTTCATCTGGGCTACCCCGTTTTTGTCGAGGTACATATCGCGGGACGAATTGGCCGGCGCTTTCTCCCGGAAGTCGATGGTGATGTTATTGCCATTTTTCAGGTGGGCCACGAAAAAACCGCCACCGCCGATATTGCCAGCACCCGGATAAACGACTGCCAGCGCAAGTTGCGTGGCGATCGCTGCATCTACGGCGTTGCCGCCCTGTCGCAGCATGGCAACGCCAGCCTGGCTGGCCAGGGCATGTGCGGACACCACTGCACCATTTTTTACTGTAATCTGCTTCGTGGCCTGGTAAGAATAAGCACTTATTTTTGGCGAAGCAGCTATTTGCTGGCTGAAGGTATCTTGACCATATAAAGCTGCCGCTAGAAAGAAAATAACCGCTTTGTTCATAATAAGAGAATATTTTAGCTAAAATAGCAACTATCAACGATTGCCGGGGTTTTAATGGAAAACTGCTTTAATGATACTTCCGTCCTGCCACTATGAATGCTTAAAAAAATATTCAATGATCAGTATTCAACGGCCAATATTCAATAAAGGACAGTGCGTCAGGCTGAATTTTCTGCATTGAGCACTGAAAATTTAGTGTTGAACATTGATTATTTTCTTAATTAAACGACATTGAATAACAAGTCACTAAAAACTAAGGATAATGAGGAAGAAAATGTACGCCGTGCGTTTATTGGTCACTATGCCAATGCTGCTGCTTGCCGTGTGCGTTTCTGCGCAGGTGAACCTGAGCGGAGTAGTAAAAGGTGCCAGCGGGCAAATACTCTCCAGTGCATCCGTCCAGGTGCAGGGTGCCAGGAATGCGGCTGTTTCAGACTCGGCGGGTAACTATTCGCTGTCTGTCACTCCGGGAAATCATACGCTGATCGTATCATTTGTTGGTTATGAAACCCGGCGCCTGTCGGTAAATGTCGGTGCTTCTGGCACCACCCGGCAGGATGTACTCTTGCAGCTTTCTGGTGCATTAACGGATGTTACCGTGATCGGTACCCGAAACGCCTCCCGTACCCGCGTTGAAACGCCTGTTCCCGTAGATGTAATACCGATTTCCCAGGTGATTAATGACATTGGACAGGTTGACCTGAACCAGATCCTGAATATGATCGCGCCCTCTTTTCAATCTGCCCGGCAGACCATCTCGGATGGTACCGATCATGTGGATCCGGCGCAGCTTCGAGGCCTTGGTACAGACCAGGTACTCGTACTGGTGAATGGCAAACGCCGCCACCAGTCGGCGCTAGTAAACGTAAACGGTACAGTAAACCGTGGCCAGGTAAGTACCGATATGAGTACTATCCCGGCTACTGCGATCGACCGCATCGAGATTTTACGTGATGGTGCCGCCGCGCAATATGGCTCCGACGCCATTGCCGGTGTGATCAACATCGTACTGAAGAAAAAAACAGGGCTACTGGAAGCCAGCGCCAGTTACGGCCAGTATATGACCAAGTATCCAAAGAATTACGCATTGTACAAGGCCACGAATAAAACCGATGATCCGGAAGTGGGCATCAACGATGGCGGCACTTTACAAGCGTCCCTCGGTTACGGCTTTAACATCGGCAAGGGATATCTTACCCTGACCGGTGAATACATCCACCGCCAGGGAACAAACCGCACTGGAACCTATACCGGTGCCGTATACCCGAATGTTAATGGTGTCAACCGCGACGATTCGATCATGGGCGCACGCGGCCTCAACCGCAATAATTTCGATATGCGCGTCGGCAGCTCCGACATGAAAAGCGGAACCGGTTTTTACAATTTCGCATACCCGGTGGGTAGATCTGGTGAAATTTATGCCTTCGGTGGACTAAGCCAGAAAAAAGGGGACGCGACGGGGGTGTTCCGCTATCCAGGCGGCATCCCGGGCAACGCACAGAAATATGCCTCCAATGTGTTCGCTGTATACCCGAACGGCTTCCTGCCCGCGATACAGTCAGACATCATCGATTTCTCTACCGCGGTGGGTTTCCGTACGAAATTTAACGAGTGGAACTTTGATATCAGCAATTCGTATGGCATCAATACCTTCGATTTCGGCGTAGCCAATTCTGCCAATTACACCCAGTTTGCGGTGCCGGGCAACACCCAGAAAAAATTCGATGCGGGTGGCTTGAAATTCTGGCAGAATACGGTGAATGCCGATATCTCCAAAAACTTCCCGGTCCTCGAAGGGCTGAACGTAGCGGCAGGTGCTGAATTCCGTGTCGATGCCTTCGGTATCAAAAGCGGCGAAGAAGCTTCCTATAAAAATTATGACATTCCTTCCGGCGCCTCCGCGGGTGCGCAGGTATTTGCCGGGTTTGTGAATACGATCGGGGATGACAAAACAAGGAATTCAAAAGCGCTGTATATAGACCTGGAACAGGACATCACTAAAAAACTGCTGGTTACCGGTGCGTTGCGTTTTGAAAACTACAGCGATTTCGGCTCAACGCTGAATTATAAATTCTCGGGCCGCTATAAATTCAGCGATTTCTTCAACGTGCGGGCATCAGTGAGTTCCGGCTTCCGCGCACCGTCGATGCAGCAGCGTTTTTACACGAAGATCAACACCCTGTTTGTTTCGCAGAACGGGGCACTGGTCCCGATCCAGGCAGGTACATTTGCCAATAATAGTGTGCCCGCTACCATTTTGGGTATCCCTGAACTGAAGGAAGAAACAAGCCAGAACTATTCAGTTGGTTTAACAGCGAAACCGTTGAAAGGTCTTGAAGTGACCATCGATGCGTACCAGATCGACATCGACAACCGCATCATCCTCACCAATAACTTTACAGGGGGTAACAACGCTGGGTTGAAGGCACAGCTCGATGCTGCCGGCGCCAGTACCGCCAACTTCTTTACCAACGCCATCGACACCCGCGCGAGGGGTATCGAAGGGGTATTCACTTACAGCAAAACCTTCCAGAAAAAACAGTCACTGCGGACGACACTGGCAATGACGTTTACGGAGAATACGGTAAAGAAAGGTGCTGATGGAAAACCGATCATCCATGCATCAGATATCCTGGTGGCCAGTGGCCAGTTGGGAAATTATTTTAACCGGGAAGACCAGAGCCGCATTGAAGTGGCCAATCCCCGCAGCAAGGTCAGCGTCGCATTTAATTATAAAATCAACAAACTGAGCGCGATGCTTCGCTTTGTACGCTTTGGCAAGGTGATTTACCTCGATCCGAGCATGAAACCCGACAACCCGGCTACCTTCCCGGTCAACACGTTCACCGGCAAAGCCGAAACCCTTGACCAGACGTTTTCACCAAAAACGGTTACCGACCTGTCGATCTCTTACCAGATCGTTCCGTTGGTGGGCGTTACTGTGGGTGCCAACAACCTCTTCGACGTTTACCAGGATATCCATACGCACAGTGGAAATATGAGCTCCGGTCGTTTCATTTATAGCCGTCGTGTGCAGCAAATGGGTTTCAACGGGGCGTATTATTTTGCCAGGTTGAAGCTGAGTTTGGAAACGAAGAAGTAGTAGTCGGCGGTCAGCTATCAGCTATGAGCTATGAGCTATCAGAAGAAGGGTATGAGGTATGGGGTCTGGGGTATGGGGTTCTTCCGATGAGCGGATATATCTTAATTAGTCGGCAGTCTGCTTCGCAGGCTGCCGATTTTTTTTTGCGAAGTTGAAGTGTGGCGCTTAGGTGATGCAGGCGTGCAAGGCGGAAACATGCTTCAGGCCCGGAAGGCCAAAATAAAAGAGCACAGGCTGCAGGCCTAGACGGGTACGCAGCACAGGACTGCAATTTAAAACTTAGCGCT